>NZ_JBFBBD010000031.1:0-74140 GCF_040689515.1 Streptomyces sp. NPDC051173 | reverse complement strand
GGCTGGTTTTCCAGCCCGTCCGGCGATTGAGGACAACGCGCGAAGCGTGTTGCGGGGGTCTGGGGGCTTGCCCCCAGTTTCGGGAAGGGGCGGGTAGGGGAACAAGCCCGCCGCAGGCGCCAACCGACCCGCACCCCGAAGGGCCCGCGGCGGAGCCGCACACCAGACGCAGCCGGGAGGCCCGGTCTCACACCTGGTAACGATCCGCCGCGAAGAGCCGCAGATTGTCCCGGACCCAATCCGACGTCCGGGCCAGCCCCTCCTCCAGGTCCACCAGAGGACGCCAGCCCGCCCACTCCCGCGCCCGGGAGTTGTCCGACAGCAACCGCTCCACCTCACTGCCGGAAGGCCGCAGCCGCGCCTCGTCGACGACGACCTTCGCCTCGCGTCCGGAGGCCCGGATCAGCGATTCCGCCAGCGAGCCGATCGAAATCTCGCGCCCCGTCCCGAGGTTGACCGCGTGCCCGATCGCGCGGTCGCACTCGGCCAGGGCCAGGAAGCCTTCCGCTGTGTCCGTCACATACGTGAAGTCCCGTGTCGGGGAGGTCGATCCGAGCCGGATCTCGTCGGCGCCGGAGTGCAGCTGCGCGAGGATCGTGGGGATGACGGCCCGCGCGGACTGCCGGGGCCCGTAGGTGTTGAAGGGCCGCACGACGGTGACCGGCAGCTCGAACGAGTGCGCGTACGACAGTGCGAGCATGTCCGCGCCGATCTTCGAGGCGGAGTACGGGGACTGCGGCTGAAGCGGGTGGTCCTCGCTGATGGGGGCGGTCAGCGCCGTCCCGTAGACCTCACTGGTGGACGTGTGCACCATGCGCCGCACGCCGTGCCGGCGGCAGGCGGCGGCGACGTTCTCCGTACCGGCCACATTGGTCTGGACGTACGCCTCCGGGGACGCGTAGCTGTACGGGATGCCGATCAGCGCCGCCAAGTGGAAGACCGTGTCGCACCCGGCGACGGCGTCCATGACGCGCCCGGCGTCGCGGACGTCACCGGCGAGCGTCTCCACGGGGGAGCCGGGCCCGAGGTAGCGGGCGAGGTGGCCGCGCTCGGCGTACGGCTTGTAGTGCACGAGCACGCGGACCCGCGCGCCGCGCTCCACCAGCAGGTCGACGAGCGTGGAACCGATGAACCCCTCGGCCCCGGTGACGAGGACGGTACGGCCGTGCCAGCTCTGCGCGTTGAGGTTTGTGGTCATGAGGCGTTCCTTTCGCGAACGGGAAGTCATCACGCGGCGTGCAGCCCGGCCGGGCCGCCCGCCGAGGGCACGGCGGTGTGCCCGGCGAGGCGCAGCACCCAGGCCGCCATCAGGTCCGCGGCGACGGCGTGCGTGCCCGGGTCGGCCGCCGCGCTCATCGCGGCCAGCCGCGCCGGGTCCGCGAGCAGCGGCCCGAGCAGCTCGGCGAGCCGGTCGCCGTCCGTCTCGGCGTCCGGGAGCAGCAGCCCGGCCCCGGCGTCGGACAGCACGCGGGCGTTGTGCGTCTGGTGGTCGTGGGGCGCGTGGGGGTACGGGACCAGCACCGCGGGCACCCGTACGGTCGCGAGCTCCGCGACCGTGGCGGAACCCGCGCGGCACACCACGAGGTCGGCGGCGGCGTAGGCGAGGTCCATCCGGTCGAGGTAGCCGACGGCGGTGGCGACGCGATCGCCGCCGTCGGCGGCCAGCCGGGCCCGGGTCGCCTCCAGGGCCTGCGGACCGGTCTTGACCACGAGGTGGACGTCGGGCCGTCCCCGCCACCGCGCGGCCAGCCGTACGGCGGCCTCGGTCAGCCGCGCGGCGCCCAGGCTGCCGCCGTTGAACAGCACCATCCGCGTCCCGTCGGGCACCCCGAAGGCCCGCCGGGCCTGCTCGCGCAGCGCCGCCCGGTCCAGCCCGGCGACCGCGCCGACCAGCGGCATGCCGACCGTCTCGGCGCGGGTGCCCGCGCGGGCCGCGAGGTGGTCGCGGGTCCGGTCGAAGGCGAGGGCCACATGCGGGGTCAGGGTGGTGGCGAACCGGTTCGCGCGGCCCGGCACCGCGTTGGACTCGTGGACGAGCGCGGGCCGCCCCGCCATCCGCGCGCCCAGCACGGCGGGGGCGCTGGGATAGCCGCCCATGCCGACGACGACGTGCGCGCCCTGCTCCTCGATCACGCGCCGCGCCTGCATGCCCGAGCGCAGCAGATCGGCGGGCAGCAGGAACCGGCGTGAGCCGAGCGAGCGGTCGAAGGGGATCATGTCGACCGTGTGCAGCCGGTAGCCGGCCCGGGGGATCAGCCGGGTCTCCAGCCCGCGCTCGGTCCCGACGAAACTGATGACCGCGTCCGGCACGGCCCGCCTGATCGCGTCGGCGACGGCGAGTCCCGGATAGATGTGGCCCCCGGTACCACCGGCACCGACGACGACGGAAAGGGTGTCGCATGCGTTTGCCATGACCGGCAGCGTGCGGATGCGCTCTAAGAGGCTTTTAAGTCCGGCCGCCGGCTCTCGCGGTCGCGGGCGCCGGACGGACCCGTCCTAAGAGCCCTCTCAGACACCCTCTGACAAGGTAGGTGATCGATACGCGCACCCCGCCGGAGGCGAAATGGCCGAGACGAGCGTCCTCGTCGTCGACGACGACCCCGAAGTGAGAGCGGCCGTCGTGGACGGCCTCACCGTGGAGGGCTACGCGGTGCGCTCCGCCGCGGACGGCCTGGAGGCCCTGTCCGCCGTCGCCGCCGACCCGCCCGCCGCCATCGTCCTCGATCTCGCCATGCCCGTGCTCGACGGCCTCGCCGTGTGCCGCAGGCTGCGCGGTGTCGGCGACCGTACGCCCGTGCTCGTCCTCACCGCGCGCGACGCCGTCTCCGACCGGGTCGCGGGCCTGGACGCGGGGGCCGACGACTATCTCGTCAAACCGTTCGCCCTGGACGAGCTCCTCGCCCGGCTCCGGGCCCTGCTCCGCCGCGCGGCTCCCGTCGAACCGGCCGAGGAGAGCGACGAGTTGGCCTTCGCCGACCTCACCGTGGATCCGCAGACTCGCACCGGCAGGCGCGGCGGTGTCCCGCTCGAATTCACCCGCACCGAATTCGCCCTCCTCGAAGTGCTGATGCGGCACCCGGGCCAGGTGCTGCCCCGCGAGGTCATCCAGGAAAGGGTCTGGGGCACCGATTTCGGCCCGGATTCCAATTCCCTCGCCGTATACGTCGGTTATCTCCGGCGGAAACTGGAAGAGGGCGGCGCCGGCCGCCTCGTCCACACCGTGCACGGCATCGGCTACCGGCTGGCGGAGCGATGAGAGCGCTGCGCGCGCGCCTCCTCGGCCGCAGACCTCTGCGCGCCCGGCTGGCGCTCGCCACCTCGGCGGCCGTCGCGGTCGTCGCGATCGGCGTGCTCGCCGCCGCGTACGTCGTGATCCGCTACGAACTCGTGCGCCAGCTCGACCTCCAGCTCAAGCAGCAGGCCGGGATCATGTCCCAGCAGAACCGGGGGAGCACCGGGGTCCTCTACGGCGAGTGCAACTGGCTCGCCGCTCCGGCCTGCGCCCAGATCGTCCGCGCCGACCCCGCCGCGCCGGGCCAGGGCGGCCTCGTGCTGCCGGTCACGGGGGCCACGCGCCGCGTCGCGGCCGGGACGCTCGGGGAGTTCTACAGCAACATCAAGCTCGGCGGCCGCGACATGCGGATGTTCACCACGCACCTCAAGGACGACAAGGCCCTCCAGGTCGCGGCCCGCTCCGACACCGTCGACCAGGGCGTACGGCAGGCGGGGCTGCTGCTGGCCGGCGTCGGCGGCGTCGGGGTGCTGCTCGCCGCGGCGCTGGGCTACTTCGCGTCCCGTACGTCCCTGCGGCCCGTGACCCGGCTCACGGCCACCGCCGAACGCATCGCCGCCACCCGCGACCCCGCCCACCGCATCGTCCTGCCGCCCTACGAGGCACGCCGCCAGGACGAGATCACCCGCCTGGCGACCAGCTTCAACACCATGCTGGGCGAACTGGAGGAGGCCGTCGCCGCCCAGCGCCGCCTCGTCGCCGACGCCTCCCACGAACTGCGCACCCCGCTGACCGCGCTGCGCACCAACGCCGAGCTGCTCGCCCGCGCCGACCGGCTCTCGCCCGCCCAGCGCGACCGGGCCGCCGCCGCCCTCGGCCGCCAGCTCCGCGAGGTCACCGGCATGGTCAACGACCTCATCGAGCTCGCCCGCGACGAGGAGCCGCAGCAACTCGTCGAACAGGTCCGGCTGGACCTGCTGGCCGAGCGCTGTGTGGCCGCCGCGCGCGGCCACTGGCCGAACACGCCCTTCACGGCCGACCTGGACTCGGCGGGCGCCGTGACCGTCCCCGGCATCCCGGCCCGCCTCGCGCGGCTGCTGTCCAACCTGCTCGACAACGCGGCCAAGTTCAGCCCGCCCGGCGCGATGGTCGAGGTGCGGCTGGAGCGTACGGACCACGGTCTCGACCTCACGGTCCGCGACCACGGTCCCGGCATCGCCGCCGAGGACCTGCCCTACGTCTTCGACCGCTTCTACCGCTCCCGGCAGGCCCGCGCCCTCCCCGGCTCCGGCCTCGGGCTCGCCATGGCCCGCCAGATCGCCCGCGCGCACGGCGCCGAGCTGACGGCGGAACGGGCGGAGACGGGCGGCGCCCGCTTCCGCCTGAGCTTCCCCGGCGGATGACCGGCCGGACCCGACGGACCGCACACGACGGGCTCGACGGGCCCAACGGGCCCGATGGTCTCAGCGGTCTCGACGGGCCGCATACGACGAAGGCCCCGGTCGCCATGACCGGGGCCTTCGTTCTCTGAGCGGACGACGAGACTCGAACTCGCGACATCCACCTTGGCAAGGTGGTGCTCTACCAACTGAGCTACGTCCGCATTCGCGCCGCGCTTTCGTGCGGTGCGTGCACCACTATAGCCAACCCTGAGCGCGTGCGACGCGCGCGGCCGCGTGACGGTTCTCGACGCCGAGCTTCGCGACGGCCGACGAGAGGTAGTTCCGGACCGTCCCGGGCGTCAGCGAGGCGCGCTCCGCGATCTCCGCGACGGGCGCCCCGTCCTCGGCCAGCTCCAGCAGTTCCGCCTCCCGCGCGGACAGCGGGGAGTCGCCGGCGCTTATCGCGTCCGCCGCCAACTCCGGGTCCACATAACGGCTTCCCCCGTGCACGGACCGGATGATCTCGGCGAGCCGCCGCGCCGAGACGGTCTTCGGCACAAACCCCCGCACCCCCGCCTCCAGCGCCCGCTTCAGATGCCCCGGGCGCCCGTGGCCGGTCACGATCATGGTGCGGCAGCCGGGCAGCTCGGCCCGCAGGGATGTGGCCACCATCACACCGTCCGCCCCTGGCATTTGGAGATCCAGTACCGCCACATCCGGCCGGTGCGCCCGGGCCATGGCCAACGCCTCCGGCCCCGAAGCCGCCTCCGCCACCACCTGGAGATCGTCCTCCAGCCCGAGCAACGCCGCCAGCGCCCCCCGGATCAGATGCTCGTCGTCCGCCAGCATCACCCGTACGGGGCGCGGCCCCTCATTGACGTCGCCCACTCCGGGCCCACCGCCCACCGCACTCGCCCCCATGCCGCCCGTCACGCTTCCCCTCCGAGCCACGAACCGGCACCCACCGCCGGCCGCTCACCGCTCCCGCCCCGCGAAGCGAAGCCACCGTCGCCCTCCGGGGCACGTCCGCCCTCCGACGGGGCCAGGCCATCGAGCACCGGGGCCGAGCCTGCCACCGACTCGACCTCACCCGTCGTGTCGCCGTCCCGGGGCGTCGCCCCGCCGGCCAGCGGCACCTCCGCCGTCACGCGGAACATCTTCGCCCCCGGGCGCTCCACGGTGATCGTGCCACCCAGGGCGTCCAGCCGCTCCCGCAGCCCCGCCAGCCCCGAACCACTGCCGGTGCCCGCCCTCGGGCCCCCCTCCCGCACCCCGTCGTTCTCCATGACGAGCACCGCCGCGTCGTCGACGATCCGCATCCGTACCGCGCACCGCCCCGCGTCCGCGTGCCGCAGCACATTCGTCGTCGCCTCCCGGACCACCCAGGCCAGGGCCGACTGCACCGGCGGCGGCAGCTCGCGGCCCGGCGCGTCGTCGAAGCGGCAGTCGATGCCCGCTGCGGACAGCACCCCCCGGGCGCCGACCAGTTCGGTGCGCAGATCCGCCTCGCGGTAGCCACGGACCACCTCGCGGACCTCCCGCTGCGAATCCTGGGCCAGTTGCTGGACCTCCGTCATCTGCTCCAGCGCCGCCGGCGAACCCCGCTGCGCCAACTGCACGGCGAGCTCGCTCTTGAGCGCGATCACCGCGAGATTGCGCCCCAGGACGTCGTGCAGATCCCGCCCGAACCGCAGCCGCTCCTCCGCCACTGCCAGCTGGGCCTGGGCCTTCTTCGCCTCGTCCAGCTCCCACATGACCGAGAGCATCCAGCCGGAGGTCCGCACGCACAAGGCGACCCACATGCCCAGACCGAGCACCATCAGGGCCATCATCGCCACCGCGCCGAACGTCGCGCCGAGGGCGCCGACCGCGGCCGCCATCACCCCCGCGGAACCAGCGCAGACCGCCGCATAGTGCCGGAACCGGCTCATCAGGCTGTACGGCCCGAAGGTCGCCAGCCAGCCGTGCATCAGCAGCAGGCCGTACGTCGTGGGGTGGGGCGCGCTGTCGGCCCGGATCGCGGCCGCGACGGCGCCCATCTCCCCGAGGAGCAGCGCCACTTGACCGGCCAGCGGCCACCAGGGGGCGGCCTTCTTCCACAGATAGTGGTCGAACGAGCGCTGGAGGACACGGACCCCCAGCAGCACCTGGACGACACTCAGCGCACCCAGCACCCGCGCCGCGACCGGCTCCCTCCCGAGCAGCGCCGTCATGCCGTTGAACAAGGGATAGACGCATATCAGGGCGTACAGCAACCACCGTGTGTAGCTGTCGACCTTGGCGACCCTGGTGCGCCCCCGCCAGCCTCGCGCCCGTGCCCAGATGCCCATGCGTCCGTCCCCCTCCTACGCCACCCGCCTTCGCGGTCCGCTCACCGCCGGGGTTCCCACCGGAACCACCGCCGTACAGCAAACACGGCCAGCGCGATCCAGATCAAAGCCGTGACCAAGGCCCGCACCACCTCGCCCGCGTCCAGCCCGCCCAGCCAGCCGCCGCGTATCAGCTCCATCGCCGGCGTCAGCGGCAGCAGCCGGCATATCTGCGCCATCGCGTCCGGCATCACCTCCAAGGGCACGACCAGCCCCGAACCCGCCATGGAGATCAGGAACATGGGAGTGGTCACGAACTGCGCCCCCTCGACCGACTTGGCCCAGGCCGCCGTGGCCGCCGCCAGCGTGATGCACAGGGCGATGCCCGACACCAGCCCGGCCAGGAGCAGGTCGGGCCTGGCCACCGTACCCAGCTTCAGCCAGGCGACACCGGCCACCACCAGCAGCACGCACTGGGCCAGTGCGACGATCACCGCCGGTATCGCGGTGCCCGCGAGGATCTCCACGTCACTCGCCTCGCCCGTACGGAGCCGCTTGAGCACCAGCTCCTCGCGCCGTGAGACATAGGCCGTGACCAGGTTCTGATAGACGGCGAGGATCAGGACGAAGCCGAAGCCCCCGGTGACCGACACCGCGGCGACCGACATGCCGGCCTTGTCGAGGTCGACCCCGGCGATGGCGTTGTGCATCGCGTAGACCATGACGGCGGGCATCAGCAGGCCCATGTACAGCGCGGTCTTGCTCCGCCCGAGCAGGGTCAGCTCCGCCCGCCCCAGTGCCAGCACCCGCGACACCGGCGTGGACACCGACCTGGCTGCCGCCGTGGATGTGGATGTCGCCATCACTCGCCCCTCCCCGCACCGGCGCCCGCACCGATGACCGCGTTCATCTCCGCATCGGCAGCCGCATCGGCACCCGCGCCGGCCGCGCCCCCGCCCGCTATGGCCAGGAACGCCTCTTCCAGGGAGGCCGTCCGTGCGTCCAGCCCCTCCAGCTCTATGCCCTTCTCACGCGCCCAGACCAGCAGACC
The DNA here is from genome assembly GCF_040689515.1 of Streptomyces sp. NPDC051173. Taxonomy (NCBI): domain Bacteria; kingdom Bacillati; phylum Actinomycetota; class Actinomycetes; order Kitasatosporales; family Streptomycetaceae; genus Streptomyces; species Streptomyces sp. NPDC051173. The sequence goes on along the minus strand of NZ_JBFBBD010000031.1, from coordinate 66,166 downwards.
GGTCAGGGTGCGCTGCAACTCCCGTGTCTGGAGCTCTATCCGCCCCGCGGACTCCTCGTGCCGCGTCACGCCCAGCTCGGCCAGGGGCGGCAGATCGCCGACGAACCAGCCCACCGGCATCGCGAAGCGGATCCGGGACGGATAGGCGCCGATGACCTCACCGGGCGCCCCGGACGCCACGATCCGGCCCTCCCGCATGATCGCGATCCGGTCCGCCAGCGCCTCGGCCTCCTCCAGATAGTGGGTGGTGAGCAGCACGGTCGTACCCTCCTCGCGCAGCCGGCGCACCAACTCCCAGGTGGTGTGCCGGGCCTCGGGGTCCAGGCCGGTGGTCGGCTCGTCGAGGAAGAGGACCTCGGGGCGGCCGAGCAGGGCCAGCGCGAGGTCGAGCCGCCGCCGCTCACCGCCGGACAGCTGCTTGATCCGCACGTCGCCGCGCTCCACCAGCCCGACCAGGCCGAGCGCCTCCGTGACCGGCCGCGCCCCGCTGGTGCAGCCCGCCCACATCCGCACGGTCTCCGTCACCGTCAGGTCGGAGGGGAAGCCGCCCTCCTGGAGCATCACCCCGACCCGCGGCCGGACCGCGCCGCGCTCCTCGTGCGGATCGTGGCCCAGCACCCGCACTTGCCCGCCGCTCGGCCGGGCCAGCCCCTCCAGCAGCTCGACCGTGGAGGTCTTGCCCGCGCCGTTGGTGCCGAGCAGCGCGAACAACTCGCCGCGCCCCACGGTGAAGGAAACCCCCCGCACCGCCTCGAACCCCTTGTCACCGACCGGCCCGTAGCGGCGCCGCAGTCCCATGACCTCGATCACACTGTCCCCGATGTCCATGTCTCAAGGCTCCCCCGGGATCCGAAGCCGAGGCAGTGCGAGCTGTCATGACCTCGGATGACGAATGTCATCGGCAGCACGCAGCACGCAGCACGCAGCACGCAGCACGCGGGACACGGACACGGACACATGGAACTGCCGCATGGCACAAGCGGCACAAGCGGCACAGGTACATGGAACAGACACACATGGATACGACGAAGGCCCTGGTTGTCATAACCAGGGCCTTCGTTCACTGAGCGGACGACGAGACTCGAACTCGCGACATCCACCTTGGCAAGGTGGTGCTCTACCAACTGAGCTACGTCCGCATGCTGCCGACCGGCTCTCACCGGGCGGTGCGAACACCACTGTACCGGAACCACAGGAGTGGTCGGTACGTGATGAGAGCGGGTGACAGGAATCGCACACTGCGCCTCCCCCTTGGAAAGGGGGCGCTCTACTACTGAGCTACACCCGCATGAGTCGTCACGAGCGGCCGGTCCACGGAAGTGGAACGACCGTCGGAACGATCAGAGCGGGTGACAGGAATCGCACACTGCGCCTCCCCCTTGGAAAGAGGGCGCTCTACTACTGAGCTACACCCGCGTGACCCCGAAGTCCCGGCGGTTTCCCGTCCGTTCCCCTCGGCGTGATCCAGACTCTAGCTGATCAACAGGGGTGCTTGGCAACTCGGTCAGTCGGCGGCGTTGAAGGCCTCGTAGACCCGCTTGGGGATGCGGCCGCGCGGCGGTACGTCCATGCCGTGGGAGCGGGCCCAGGCGCGCACCGCGGAGGGGTCGGGCGCCACGGAGGTGCGGCGGTAGACCTTGCCGGAGCGGGACTGCTTGCGGCCGGCGTCCACGTACCGCGCGAGGGCGGTGCGCAGTTTCTTCGCATTGGCAGTGTTGAGGTCGATCTCGTACGACTTGCCGTCGAGGCCGAAGGAGACCGTCTCCGCGGCTTCCCCGCCGTCGATGTCATCGGAGAGCGTGACCACTACGCGCTGTGCCACGAATATCGGTCCTTTCAGCGGGCGTCACCCCGTCGTTCTGCGGTGACGCGAGGGTTCCGGTTGTTCCGGATCAATGATTATTCATTTGTACAACGAAGGCCATTGAAAATGGAAGCCCACTTAATTCGGTCGGCGTGGCCCCGGCAATCAGGACCGTACATTTTTTCCGCGATTTTCCCCGGATTCTTCCTGTGTCGATGCGTAAACGTGACAGGACGGCCGCCATATCTATGCGCGTAGATTTTTTGGGACTGTACTCTGGCACCACCGCTTCAGCTCACGCACCACACACCGGGAGTGCCAGTGGCACGCGTCGTAGTCGACGTCATGCTCAAGCCGGAGATCCTCGACCCGCAGGGGCAGGCGGTGCAGCGCGCGCTGCCACGCCTGGGTTTTGCGGGGATCGCCGACGTCCGTCAGGGCAAGCGCTTTGAACTCGAGGTGGAGGGTCCGGTCGATGACGCCGCCCTCGCCCGCATCCACGAGATGGCGGAAACGTTTCTCGCCAACACCGTGATCGAGGACTTCACCGTGAAGGTCGACGGAGAAGCCCGATGACTGCCCGTGTAGGAGTCATCACCTTCCCCGGCACTCTGGACGACCGCGACACCCAGCGCGCCGTCCGTATCGCCGGGCTCGAACCCGTATCGCTGTGGCATCGCGACAAAGACCTCAAACAGGTCGATGCCGTGATCCTGCCCGGCGGCTTCTCCTACGGCGACTATCTGCGCGCGGGTGCCATTTCCCGCTTCTCGCCCGTCATGGAGAAGGTCGTCGAGGGCGCCCGGGAGGGCCTGCCGGTCCTCGGTATCTGCAACGGCTTCCAGGTCCTCACCGAGTCCCACCTGCTGCCCGGCGCGATGCTGCGCAACAACCACCTGCACTTCATCTGCCGCGACCAGAAGCTGCGGGTGGAGAACGCGGAGACGGCCTGGACGTCCGACTACGAGGCGGGCCAGGAGATCTCCGTCCCGCTGAAGAACATCGACGGCCGCTACGTGGCCGACGAGCGCACCCTCGACGAGCTGGAGGCGGAGGGCCGGGTCGCCTTCCGTTACCTCGACGGCAACCCCAACGGCTCGCTGCGCGACATCGCCGGCATCACCAACGCCGCGGGCAACGTCGTGGGTCTGATGCCGCACCCCGAGCACGCGGTGGAGCCGCTCATCGGCACCGGCCGCACGGACGGGCTCGGATTCTTCACGTCGATCCTCAAGAAGCTGGTCACCACATGAGCCTCGACACCGTCAAGTACGCCGGCGAGACCCCGGACGACGCCCAGCCGTGGGCCGAGCTCGGGCTCAAGCCGGACGAGTACGCCCGCATCCGCGAGATCCTCGGCCGCCGGCCCACCGGCGCCGAGCTGGCGATGTACAGCGTGATGTGGTCCGAGCACTGCTCCTACAAGAGCAGCAAGGTCCACCTGAGGCAGTTCGGCGAGAAGGCCCCGGAGAGCGACGCCATGCTCGTCGGCATCGGCGAGAACGCCGGTGTCGTCGACGTCGGCCAGGGCTACGCGGTCACCTTCAAGGTCGAGTCGCACAACCACCCCTCGTACATCGAGCCCTACCAGGGCGCGGCCACCGGCATCGGCGGCATCGTCCGCGACATCCTCGCCATGGGCGCCCGCCCGGTCGCGGTCATGGACCCGCTGCGCTTCGGTGCCGCCGACCACCCCGACACCAAGCGCGTCCTGCCGGGCGTCGTCGCGGGCATCGGCGGCTACGGCAACTGCCTGGGCCTGCCCAACATCGGCGGCGAGGTCGTCTTCGACGCCTGTTACCAGGGCAACCCGCTGGTCAACGCCCTCTGCGTGGGCGTGATGAAGCACGAGGACATCCATCTGGCCAAGGCGTCCGGCGCGGGCAACAAGGTCATCCTCTACGGCGCCCGCACGGGCGGCGACGGCATCGGCGGCGTCTCCGTGCTGGCCTCCGAGACGTTCGACGCCGCGGGCAAGCCCGCCAAGCGCCCCGCCGTCCAGGTCGGCGACCCCTTCCAGGAGAAGCTCCTCATCGAGTGCACCCTGGAGATCTTCCGCGAGCACCTGGTCGACGGCATCCAGGACCTCGGCGGCGCCGGTCTGTCCTGCGCCACGAGCGAGCTGGCCAGCGCCGGCTCGGGCGGCATGCGCGTCGAGCTGGACACCGTGCCGCTGCGCGACTCCTCCCTCTCGCCCGAGGAGATCCTCATGAGCGAGTCGCAGGAGCGCATGTGCGCCGTCGTGGAGCCCGGCAAGGTCGCCCGCTTCATGGAGATCTGCGAGAAGTGGGACGTCATCGCCACCGTCATCGGTGAAGTGACCGACGGCGAACGGCTGGAGATCTTCTGGCACGGCGAGCAGATCGTGGACGTGCCGCCGCGCACGGTCGCGCACGAGGGGCCGGTCTACGAGCGGCCGTACGCGCGACCGGAGTGGCAGGACGCCCTCCAGGCCGACGACGCGAACAAGCTGGCCCGCCCGGCGACCGCCGGCGAGCTGCGCGAGCAGGTCCTCAAGGTGGTCTCCTCGCCGAACCAGGCGTCGAAGTCCTGGATCACCGGTCAGTACGACCGCTTCGTGCAGGGCAACACGGTCCTCTCCCAGCCCGAGGACTCCGGCATGGTCCGCATCGACGAGGCCACCGGCCTCGGCGTCGCGATCGCGACCGACGGCAACGGCCGCTACACCAAGCTCGACCCGTACACGGGAGCGCAGCTCGCGCTCGCCGAGTCGTACCGCAACGTCGCCGCCACCGGCGCCCGCCCGCTCGCGATCTCGGACTGCCTGAACTTCGGTTCGCCCGAGGACCCGGCCGTCATGTGGCAGTTCGCCGAGGCCACCCGTGGTCTGGCGGACGGCTGCCTGACCCTGGGCACGCCCGTCACCGGCGGCAACGTCTCGCTCTACAACCAGACGGGCGAGACGGCCATCCACCCGACCCCCGTGGTCGCGGTGCTCGGTGTGATCGACGACGTCAACCGCCGTACGCCGATGGCCTTCTCGCAGGAGGGCCACCTGCTCTACCTCCTGGGTGACACCAAGGAGGAGCTGGGCGGTTCGGCCTGGTCGCAGGTCGTCCACGACCACCTCGGCGGGCTGCCGCCGGCCGTGGACCTGGAGCGCGAGCGGCTGCTCGCCGAGATCCTGATCGCCGCCTCGCGCGACGGCATGGTCGACGCGGCGCACGACCTCTCCGACGGCGGCCTGATCCAGGCCCTCGCCGAGTCCTGCCTGCGCGGCGGCAAGGGCGCGCGGATCGTCGTCCCCGACGGACTGGACCCCTTCGTGTTCCTGTTCTCGGAGTCGGCGGGCCGCGCGGTCGTCGCCGTCCCGCGCAGCGAGGAGCTCCGCTTCAGCGACATGTGCGGCGCGCGCGGCCTCCCGGCCGCCCGCATCGGTGTGGTGGACGGCGAAGTGATCGACATCCAGGGCCACTTCGAGCTCCCGCTCACCGAACTGCGCGCGGCGCACGAGGCGACCATCCCGGCGTTGCTGGCCTAGCCGACGGGCGCCGGGAGGGCCGGACACTCCGGCCCGCCCGGCGCCCGCGGACCCGGTCCGGGCGAGCCCGGTTGTGGGAAAGCGGTGGGCGGGGAAAGATCTCCCCATGCCCACCGCCCAGCGCAAGCGTGCCCGGACCTACGACTTCGCCAGGACGCGCACGGCCGTCCTCGCACAGATCGGCAACGTGCGTGCCGTCGTCGAGGCCCTCGACGACGGCCGGTTCGCGCTGCCCACGCGGCTCGGCGACTGGACCGTACGGGAGCTCGTCACCCATATCGCCCTGGGCGTCCGCTCCGTCGGTGACGCGCTCGGGCAACCCGCGCCCCCGGCGCGGGAGATCACGCTCGCCGAGTGGCCGTTCGCCACTGCCGGCTACGCGGCCCAGGTCGACACCTCTGTGCACGAAGCGGCCGCCTCCGAGGACCCCGTGGCGCTCCTCGCCCACGTGGCGGACCGTTTCGCCGAACTGACCTCCGGCGTGCCCGCGGAGCGCCTCCTGCGGGGCCGTCTCGGTGTGATGCGGCTCGACGACCTCCTGGTCACCCGGTGCGTCGAACTCGTCGTGCACAGCGACGACCTGGCCGCCGCGCTCGGCGTCGAGATCCCGTACGACCGGCAGGCACTGGCCGCCGTCACCCGCCTGCTGGCGGACACACTGGCCGTCAAGGCGCCCGGCGGCTCCGTGGAGGTCCGCGTACCGCCGTTCGCGGTCGTGCAGTGCGTGGAGGGCCCCCGGCACACCCGCGGCACGCCGCCCAACGTCGTCGAGACCGACCCCCTCACCTGGATCCGGCTCGCCACCGGCCGTACGGACTGGGCCACCGCCCTCGACGCCGCCACGGTCTCCGCGAGCGGTGAACGCGCCGATCTCGCCGCCCAATTGCCGTTGCTCACATGAGTGCTCATCCGAGCGAGGCCGGGCGGTAACTCACCTGAGCGGAAAAGGTGATGCGCTGTACGCGCCGGGTGGCTGTCCGTGGTGTGAGCCATCCCTGGTCGTCCCCGGTTCGGATGAACCTCGCACCTGCCATAGACTCGAGGTGTGCCTCGTGGTGATGGACGACTCAACCACGACCTGCTCCCCGGCGAGAAGGGCCCCCAGGACGCTTGCGGCGTCTTCGGTGTCTGGGCTCCGGGTGAAGAGGTCGCCAAGCTCACCTATTTCGGGCTGTACGCCCTGCAGCACCGCGGACAGGAGTCCGCGGGCATCGCAGTGAGCAACGGCTCCCAGATCCTGGTCTTCAAGGACATGGGACTTGTCTCCCAGGTCTTCGACGAGACCTCTCTCGGCTCCCTCCAGGGCCATATCGCGGTCGGTCACGCCCGCTACTCCACCACCGGAGCCTCGGTGTGGGAGAACGCGCAGCCGACGTTCCGCGCGACCGCCAACGGCTCGATCGCGCTCGGCCACAACGGCAATCTGGTCAACACCGCCCAGCTCGCCGAGATGGTCGCCGCCCTCCCCAAGGAGAACGGCCGGGCCACCCAGGTCGCCGCGACCAACGACACCGACCTGGTCACGGCCCTGCTCGCGGGCCAGACGGACGCGGACGGCAAGCCGCTGACGATCGAGGAAGCGGCCACCAAGGTCCTCCCGGACGTCCAGGGCGCCTTCTGCCTCGTCTTCATGAACGAGCACACCCTCTACGCCGCCCGTGACCCGCAGGGCATCCGCCCGCTGGTCCTCGGCCGCCTGGAGCGCGGCTGGGTGGTGGCCTCCGAGACCGCGGCCCTCGACATCTGCGGTGCCACCTTCGTCCGCGAGGTGGAGCCCGGCGAGCTGGTCGCCATCGACGAGAACGGCCTGCGGAGCTCCCGCTTCGCGGAGGCGAGGCCCAAGGGCTGCGTCTTCGAGTACGTCTATCTCGCGCGCCCCGACACCGACATCGCGGGCCGCAACGTCTATCTCTCCCGCGTGGAGATGGGCCGCAGGCTCGCCGCCGAGGCCCCCGTCGAGGCCGACCTGGTGATACCGACTCCGGAGTCCGGCACGCCGGCCGCCGTCGGTTACGCCGAGGCCAGCGGCATTCCGTACGGCACCGGTCTGGTGAAGAACTCCTACGTCGGCCGGACCTTCATCCAGCCGAGCCAGACCATCCGCCAGCTCGGCATCCGGCTCAAGCTCAACCCCCTCAAGGAGGTCATCCGGGGCAAGCGCCTGGTGGTCGTCGACGACTCGATCGTCCGCGGCAACACCCAGCGCGCCCTGGTGCGGATGCTCCGCGAGGCGGGCGCGGCCGAGGTGCACGTGCGGATCTCCTCGCCGCCGGTGAAGTGGCCCTGCTTCTTCGGCATCGACTTCGCGACCCGCGCCGAGCTGATCGCCAACGGCATGACGGTCGAGGAGATCGGCAAGTCGCTCGGCGCGGACTCCCTCGCGTACATCTCCCTCGACGGCATGATCGAGGCGACCACCATCGCCAAGCCGGATCTGTGCCGCGCCTGCTTCGACGGCGAATACCCCATGCCGCTGCCCGACCCCGAGCTTCTCGGCAAGCAGCTGCTGGAGACCGAGCTGGCCGGCGGCACGGACGCCGCCGACGCGCTCCGCCGCCCGTAACGCCCCCGTAGTACCGAACGACACGAAAGATCTCAACGCATGTCTGCTGAATCTTTTGGGGCTGCTCCGCAGCCGGGCACTGGTGCCAGCTACGCAAGCGCGGGCGTCGACATCGAAGCCGGCGATCTCGCCGTCGAGCTCATGAAGAAGTGGGTGAAGAAGGCCACCCGTCCGGAGGTCGTCGGTGGCCTCGGCGGCTTCGCCGGGCTCTTCGACGCGAGCGCGCTGAAGCGGTACGAGCGTCCGCTGCTCGCCTCCGCGACCGACGGCGTCGGCACGAAGGTCGACATCGCCCGCCGGATGGGGGTCTACGACACCATCGGCCACGACCTGGTCGGCATGGTCGTGGACGACCTGGTGGTCTGCGGCGCCGAGCCGCTGTTCATGACCGACTACATCTGCGTCGGCAAGGTCTATCCGGAGCGGGTCGCCGCGATCGTCAAGGGCATCGCGGAGGGCTGTGTCCTCGCGGGCTGCGCGCTGGTCGGCGGCGAGACCGCCGAGCACCCCGGGCTGCTCGCCGCGGACGACTTCGACGTGGCCGGCGCGGGCACCGGTGTGGTCGAGGCCGACCGGGTGCTGGGCGCGGATCGCATCCGTACGGGTGACGCCGTCATCGCGATGGCTTCGTCCGGACTTCACTCGAACGGGTACTCGCTGGTCCGCCATGTGCTGTTCGACCGGGCGGGCTGGGAGCTGGACCGCGAGGTTCCGGAGTTCGGCCGCACCCTCGGCGAGGAGCTGCTGGAGCCCACCAAGATCTATTCGCTCGACTGCCTCGCCCTCACCCGCACGGCCGAGGTGCACGCCTTCTCGCACATCACCGGCGGCGGGCTCGCCAACAACCTGGCCCGGGTGATCCCGGCCGGGCTGCACGCCACCGTCGACCGCTCGACCTGGGCGCCCGGCGCGGTCTTCGACCTGGTCGGCCGGCTGGGCGGGGTCGAGCGCCCGGAGCTGGAGAAGACGCTCAACATGGGCGTCGGCATGATCGCGGTCGTGCCGCAGGAGTCCGTGGACGTCGCGCTCGCGACCTTCGCCGACCGGGGAGTGGAGTCCTGGGTCGCCGGCGAGATCACCGAGCGTGGGGACCACACCGAGGCCGTGGCCCTGACCGGTGAGTACGGCAGCTGACACACGCGGACCCGCGGGTCCCGGAGCCGCAAGGCGCTCCGGGGCCGGTGGGTCCATGCCCGTGCGGGGCCGCGGAAACCGGCGCCGGGCAGCACAGAACCCGGTCCGAGGGCAGGCCCCGGACCGGGTCGGTGGGAGTTACGGCGTCAAGCGCGGCGACGGTATGTCGAGGAGTGGTCGGGCGATTGCTCGTCCTCGTCCTCGTGGTTGTAACGATCCGCATACTGTGCGTACGGATCGTCGTCCAGCTCATCGTCCTTGTCGAGCGGCTCGCTGTTCGGCGGCTGCTTCGTCGTCGGCGATGCGCCCAGCTCATTGGCCAGACGTGAGAGATCGGTCCCGCCGCTGTTGTACTTCAGCTGGCGGGCGACCTTTGTCTGCTTGGCCTTGGCCCGGCCGCGCCCCATGGCTCGACCCCCTCAGTGACGGGGCTCGACGGCCCCAGAGTCTTGACACGCGTTCACGTTCATGAGTCAGAGCGGACCCTCGGTGAGGTGTCCGGCCTGTAGGGCTTCAACGGTACCTGCTTCCGCGGCCATACGGTACGTCGCCCGCATGACGTGCCACGTCGCACAACCCGTGGGGAGCCCCGTCCCCGCTGGTCAGCTGCGATTTTAACGTGTCTTGTGCGCCGACCCGCCGATGGGTGGTGAGGGATCTCTCCCTCGCGGCTCCCGGGGCGGTCCCTGTGGCAACCCTCCGACCGCTGTGCGGGCACCGAGCGTACGGCCGGGCCACGGGCCGCGACGGCCCGTGGCTACCGGCTGGTAATCAGCGGGTCCCGACAGGGGCGGCGGTGCGGGCCTCCGCCATGCGCTGCTCGGCGAGCCGGTCGGCCGCGGCGGCGGGCGGGATGCCGTCCGCCTTGGCGCGCTCGAATATGGCCAGCGTCGTGGCGAAGATCTCGGTCGCCTTGGCCTTCGCCCGGTCGAAGTCGAAGCCGTGCAGCTCATCGGCCACCTGGATCACGCCGCCGGCGTTCACCACATAGTCCGGGGCGTAGAGGATGCCGCGGTCGGCGAGATCCTTCTCGACGCCCGGGTGGGCGAGCTGGTTGTTGGCCGCGCCGCAGACCACGGTGGCGGTCAGGGCGGCCACGGTCTCGTCGTTGAGCGCGCCGCCGAGGGCGCAGGGGGCGTAGACGTCGAGGGGGCTGCGGACCAGGACGTCGGCGGTGGCGACGGAGGTGACCTGCGGGTGCCGGGCGGTGATCCGCTCGACGGCCTCGGCGCGTACGTCGGTGACGACGACCTCGGCGCCGTCCTCGATCAGGTGCTCCACGAGGTGGTGCCCCACCTTGCCGACACCGGCGACGCCGACCCGGCGGCCGCGCAGCGTCGGCTCGCCCCACTGGGTCTGCGCGGCGGCGCGCATGCCCTGGAAGACGCCGTAGGCGGTGAGCACGGAGGAGTCGCCCGCGCCGCCGTTCTCGGGGGAGCGGCCGGTGGTCCAGCGGCACTCGCGGGCGATGACGTCCATGTCCTGCACGTACGTGCCGACATCGCACGCGGTGACATAGCGGCCGCCCAGAGACGCCACGAACCGACCGTAGGCAAGCAGCAATTGCTCGCTCTTGACCGTTTCGGGGTCACCTATGATCACGGCCTTCCCGCCGCCGTGGTCGAGCCCGGCCAGTGCGTTCTTGTACGACATGCCGCGGGCGAGGTTGAGCGCGTCCCGCACCGCCGCCTCGTCGGAGGCGTACGGATAGAAGCGGGTGCCGCCGAGGGCCGGGCCCAGGGCGGTGGAGTGAAGGGCGATCACGGCCCTGAGGCCGGTCTCGCGGTCCTGGCAGAGCATGACTTGCTCATGGCCGCCCTGGTCCGATCGGAACAAGGTGTGCAGCACGCCGTCAACGTCATCGGTGGGACGTACGTCAGTCACTGTGGTGACTCCATATGTCGCGGAGGTCGCCCTCCGGGGGTGGTGGAGGGCCGGTTGGGACGAGGGTAAGACCTGTGGGGCCGCGGGACGGGTCCGGTGCCGAGGATCACTCTCCCGGGGTGCGACGCCATGGGACGATCTGGACAGCAAGGGGGAGGGCTGGGCAACTCCCCGGGGAGTCCGGGCGGTTCGAGGGAGCGGGTGTGGGCTTGGCGTCGTCGGTGACCGTCCCGTACGCGGCGTATCTGCGGGTCTACGAGCCCCTGGGCGCCTTCCCGGAACCGGAACGCGGCCACTGGGCGCGCTACGCCCGCCGCGAGTCGCTCCCGGGCGTCCAGGACGAACTCCGCAGGTCGCTCGCCGATCTGCTGCCCACGCCCCCCATGCCGGTGCCGGTGCACGAGAGCGGCGACGCGTTCGTCGCCTTCCAGGACGGCGTCCTGTGCGTCTGCCCCTGGCGCACCCGGCTGCGCGGCTGGCTGGCGCTGGAGGAGCTGGCCGAGAGCCTGCCCGCGCCGGTCCTGGACGCGGCGCTGCCGCCCGTGGTGCGCCGCCAGGCGGAGGCGGACTACGAGCGCTGGCAGGAGCGCAACCCCGACGCCCGGCCGTGGATCCGTACCGCGACCTGGCAGGTGCCGCTGCGCTGGTTCGTCCTCTTCGCCGACGAGGAGCGGGAGTACGGCAAGGGCTGCGACCCGGGCCGGGACGGGCTCGTCCTGCGCTACCGCACGCCCATGGTGGAGGCCAGACGGCGCGTGGCGCGCGGCCTGCGGACGCTGAAGGACGCGATCGACGAGGGCCCGCTGATCGACGGCCTGGTGGACGTGGGGCGCTGGCTGGAGGAGTTCCACCCGCGCTCCCTGGTGGAGCTGGACTACGGAGGGCTGGTGCACATGGTGCCCGAGGCCGATCTCGCGGAGGACCACTCGGCCGGCGACACCGCGGAGGGGCTGGCGGCGCTGCGCGAGGGGGACGGGGCCCGGGCGGGCGAGGCGTACGAACGGCTGACGGAGCGTTGGAGCGCCGTGCGGAACCGTCAGTATGCGAACTGAAGTCCCATACCGGGGCTTGAGGGAAGGCCGGGGCTCCTGAGGCGGGTGCGGGGGACCTAGGTCCCGATCCGGGCCATTGCGGCAACCGTGACCTAACGCACTTACGTCAGGTCTTGCGCCCATCACCCACCCTCGTGGCAAAATAGGACAAGGAGTCCGGGAAGGGCTCCTTCCGTCCAACTAAGGGCGGATAGATCGGTATTGCACTCCTTGGCGGGTCTGGTGACCCCTGATCCCGCTGTGACTGATCGTCACGGTGGCGTGACTGTCCGCTATGGCATGGTCCATCGGCTTCCGTCGAGGTTGAACACCTGAGAGGGCAATTCCATCGGTTTGGCCGACGTGGCTGGACAGATGGTGTAGTTGTAGTGCCGAGGACAAGCCGTTCGTCCTATAACCGACTCGGCCCGCGTCCGCCATTTCGGGCAACGTGGGTCAAGGTGCAGAATTTAGAGGAAAGAACCGACTCCAAGTCCGGTTCTCCCGAGGAGGCCGCTCATGACCGCTCGCACCCCTGATGCCGAGCCGCTGCTGACCCCGGCTGAGGTTGCCACGATGTTCCGCGTGGACCCGAAGACCGTGACCCGCTGGGCCAAGGCAGGCAAGCTCACGTCCATCCGCACGCTCGGAGGACACCGCCGCTACCGCGAAGCGGAGGTCCGCGCACTGCTGGCGGGCATTCCGCAGCAGCGCAGCGAGGCCTGAACAACCGTATAGCGCACTGCCGGGCGTTTTCCGGGGCCCCCAACCCGGTCCGACGCCCACAACGCATCACAGAGCTTCACACGACAGGGGGACCTGCCCCAACAGGTTCCTTGCCCACCGACTTGGGCGAGTCGTCGATCGCGCTGGACTCCGCCGGGTCCAGCGCGATCTTTTTTGTATCCGGTCACGGGCTCTCCCCGAGGGCTTCCCGCCCGGCCTCCCGTGCTCCTCGCACGAGGCACGGAGCGGACTCCGGTTGCCGGCCGGACCCTTTCGGGTGAGGTGCAATTGCACATATTAAATTGACCCGTTGTAGGCGAGGGGTAAGTTCCGTCACTACGGAAAGTCTTTCGGTGACTCCCGTCACAGTGCGACGCGCTTGTCACTCACCGTGCTGCTGCGGTAGTGGACCGGAGGTCCAGGTGCTGCCTCAAGCCTCGCATCCGACTGCCCCCGGTGCGGCCGTCGTTGGTCACTCGTCGGCGGGGCCTATGTCCTGGCCGGCCCCGGTGTCCCCCCGGCCCGGCCCGGCCGCCTCCTGGGCGAGCCGCAGGAGGCGGTGGCACACGGCGCAGTGCCGCGTCAGGTGGCGATACCCCGAGGCGGCCGCCAGATGGGCGCGCAGCAGCGCCCTCGTCTCGTGCCGGATGCTCTCGGTCCGCTTCGGCTCGGTCCGGGTGGTCGTCGTCATGGAGCGCAGCACCTCCACTGCCTGGGTACCCCTGGCACGTGTCCGAGTCAAGGTCGGATGCGAAGTCGGGTGCAAAAGGGCCCGGATCCTCAAGGGCGGGACCCGGGCTTCGACCGGCGTGGCGCCGAAGGGACTTGGCCCCGGCGCGAGAGCTGCCGCACAAACAGCGGAGCCCGCATCCAGTGAGGATACGGGCTCCGACTCTACTGCGGTCCTGACGGGATTTGAACCCGCGGCCTCCACCTTGACAGGGTGGCGAGCACTCCAAACTGCTCCACAGGACCTTGTGCTTTCCCGCTCTCGCGGTGCTGCGAGACAGACTCTACAGCAGGTCAGGGGGTGTGGTCGAACCCGGTCTCCGGCGGAGCGCGAAGGACGGTCCGGGAGCGCTCCCGGACCGTCCCGCACGCACTACGGAGCCAGCTGATCGATGGCCTTCACGATCCGCTTGTCCGAGACCGGATACGCCGTGCCGAGCGCGTGGGCGAAATAGCTGACCCGCAGCTCCTCGATCATCCAGCGCACCTCCCGCGCCTCCCGCGGCACCGGCCTCCCCTTGGGGAACTGCTCCAGCAGCCAGGCGTACTCGTCCTGCATGTCCTTGACCTTCGCCAGCCGCGCGCGGTCCCGCTCCGCGTTGGTGGGCATCTGCGTCAGCCGGCGGTCGGCCGCCACCAGATAGCGCAGCAGGTCCGGCAGCCTGCGCACGCCGTGCTCGGTCACGAAGCCCGGCTTGACCAGCGCCGCCAGCTGCTCCTTGACATCCGTGAGGGACGGCACGAGCACGAGCGACGTCGTCGCCTTCAGCCGCCGCTCGCACGCCTGCCAGGCCGCCAGCACCTCCTGCACCTTGCGGATCGTGTCCAGCGTCGCGTCGACAATGTCGGCCCGCACCGCGTCGAAGAGCTTCCGGAAGGACTCCTCGTCCCAGGCCGGGCCGCCGCGCAGCGCGATCAGCTTGTCCGCGGCGCCGGCCACGCAGTCCTCGAAGAGGGCCGGGATGGAGCCGTGCGGATTCCGCGACAGGGCGAGCTTCTGCTGGTTGCTGAGCTTGTCCTGGGCGAATTTCGCCGGATTGGAGGGGAGGTTGAGCAGGATGAGGCGGCGGGTGCCCCGCCACATGGCCTCCTGCTGCTCCGCCTCGGTGTCGAAGAGCCGCACCGCCACCGAGCTGCCCTCGTCCACCAGCGCGGGGTACGCCTTGACCGGCTGCCCGGCCCGGCGCGTCTCGAAGGTGCGCTGGAGCGTCCCGACGGTCCACCGGGTGATCCCCGAGCGCTGCTCCGGCGCGCGCGCCGCGCCGTCCTCGCCCGGGGCCTCGGCGGCCTTCTCGAACGCCTTGGTGATCGCGGCCTGCGTCTTCGGCTTGAGCCGGATCCGCAGCGCCTCCAGGTCCTTGTCCTCCGCGATCTTCCGCTTGCGCTCGTCGACGATCCGGAAAGTGATCTTCAGGTGGTCCGGGACCTTGCCGAGATCGAAGTCCTCCGCCTCCATCCGCACGCCCACCATCCGCTGGAGCTCGCGCGTCAGCGTCGTGGTCAGCGGCTCCTGGAGGGGCACCGCGCGGTCCAGGAACGCCTTGGCGTAGTTCGGCGCCGGGACGTAGTTCCGCCGGATCGGCTTGGGCAGCGAGCGGATCAGCTCGGTGACCAGGTCCTCGCGCAGCCCCGGGATCTGCCAGTCGAAGCCCTCGGCCGAGACCTGGTTGAGCACCTGGAGCGGGATGTGGACCGTCACGCCGTCCGCGTCCGCGCCCGGCTCGAACTGATAGGTCACCCGGAACTTCAGCCGGCCCTGTCGCCAGGAGTCCGGATAGTCGTCCTTGGTGACCGCCTCGGCGTTCTCGTTGATGAGCATGGAGTGCTCGAAATTGAGCAACTCCGGCTCGTCCCGGCGCTTGTGCTTCCACCAGGAGTCGAAGTGGGCGCCCGAGACGACGTGTTCGGGCAGCCGCTGGTCGTAGAAGTCGAAGAGCGTCTCGTCGTCCACCAGGATGTCGCGGCGGCGGGCACGGTGCTCCAGCTCCTCGACCTCGCCGAGCAGCTTGCGGTTGTCGAGGAAGAACTGGTGGTGCGTGCGCCAGTCGCCCTCCACCAGGGCGTTGCGGATGAAGAGCTCACGGCTCGTCTCCGGGTCGATGCGCCCGTAATTGACCTTCCGCTGCGCCACGATCGGCACGCCGTAGAGCGTGACCCGCTCGTACGCCATGACGGCGGCCTGCTTCTGTTCCCAGTGCGGCTCGCTGTAGTTGCGCTTCACCAGGTGCTCGGCGAGCGGCTCGATCCACTCCGGCTCCACCTTGGCGTTGACCCGCGCCCACAGCCGCGAGGTCTCCACCAGCGCCGCCGACATGATCCAGCGCGGCTGCTTCTTGAAGAGCGCCGAGCCCGGGAAGATCGCGAACTTCGCGCTGCGTGCACCGAGGTATTCGTTCTTCTCGGTGTCCTTCAGGCCGACGTGCGACAGCAGCCCGGCCAGCAGCGACTGGTGTACGCGGTCCTCCGGCGCGTCCTCCTCCGCGAGGTGCACGCCCATCTGCTTGGCGACCGTCCGCAGCTGGGAGTAGATGTCCTGCCATTCGCGTATCCGCAGGTAGTTCAGGAACTCCGACTTGCACATGCGCCGGAAGGCCGACGACGACAGGGCCTTCTGCTGCTCGCGCACATAGCGCCACAGATTGAGGAAGGCGAGGAAGTCGCTCGTCTCGTCCTTGAACCGCGCGTGCTGCTGATCGGCCTGCTGCTGCTTCTCCGAGGGCCGCTCCCGGGGGTCCTGGATCGACAGCGCGGACGCGATCACCATGACCTCGCGGACGCAGCCGTTGCGGTCGGCCTCCAGCACCATGCGGGCCAGCCGCGGGTCCACCGGCAGCTGCGAGAGCTTGCGGCCGAGCGGTGTCAGCCGCTTCTTGTGGTCCTTCTCCTTCGGATCGAGCGCCCCCAGCTCGTGGAGCAGGTCGACGCCGTCCTTGATGTTGCGGCGGTCCGGCGGGTCGATGAAGGGGAACCGCTCGATGTCCCCGAGCCCGGCAGCGGTCATCTGGAGGATGACGGAGGCGAGGTTCGTACGGAGGATCTCGGCGTCCGTGAACTCCGGCCGGGAGAGGAAGTCGTCCTCCGAGTACAGCCGGATACAGATGCCGTCGCTCGTACGCCCGCAGCGGCCCTTGCGCTGATTGGCACTGGCCTGCGAGACCGGCTCGATCGGCAGCCGCTGGACCTTGGTGCGGTGGCTGTAGCGCGAGATGCGGGCGAACCCGGGGTCGATCACATAGCGGATGCCCGGCACGGTCAGTGACGTCTCGGCGACGTTCGTCGCGAGGACGACACGGCGGCCCGAGTGGCGCTGGAAGACCCGGTGCTGCTCCGCGTGCGACAGCCGCGCGTACAGCGGGAGGATCTCCGTGCTCTGCCCTTGAGCGCCTCCGGCGCGGGTCAGCTTCTTCTTCTCCAGCGCGTCCGCCGTGTCGCGGATCTCCCGCTCGCCGGAGAGGAAGACGAGTATGTCCCCGTCGCCCTCCCGCTGGAGCTCGTCCACCGCGTCGCAGATCGCGGTGATCTGATCGCGGTCGGCGTCCGTGGAGTCTTCCTCCAGCAGCGGCCGGTAGCGCACCTCCACCGGATACGTGCGGCCGCTGACCTCGATGATCGGGGCGTCGCCGAAATGCCGGGAGAAGCGCTCCGGGTCGATGGTCGCCGAGGTGATGACGACCTTGAGGTCGGGGCGGCGCGGCAGCAGCTGGGCGAGGTAGCCGAGGATGAAGTCGATGTTGAGGCTGCGCTCGTGCGCCTCGTCGATGATGATCGTGTCGTACTGGCGCAGCTCGCGGTCCGT
Source organism: Streptomyces sp. NPDC051173 (assembly GCF_040689515.1). Taxonomy (NCBI): domain Bacteria; kingdom Bacillati; phylum Actinomycetota; class Actinomycetes; order Kitasatosporales; family Streptomycetaceae; genus Streptomyces; species Streptomyces sp. NPDC051173. The sequence continues at coordinate 48,997 of NZ_JBFBBD010000031.1, read as the reverse complement.
CTGGATCTCGGCGAGCAGGATGCCGTCCGTCATCAGCTTGACGAGGGTGTCGCCGCCGACCTGGTCGGTGAAGCGGACCTTCCAGCCGACCGCCTCGCCCAGCGGCGTCCGCAGCTCCTCGGCGACCCGCTCCGCGACCGTGCGGGCGGCGATCCGGCGCGGCTGGGTGTGGCCGATGAGGCCCCGGACACCACGGCCGAGCTCAAGGCAGATCTTGGGGATCTGGGTGGTCTTGCCGGAGCCGGTCTCGCCCGCGACGATCACGACCTGGTGGTCGCGGATCGCCGCGAGGATGTCGTCCTTCTTCTGGCTGACCGGCAGCTGATCGGGGTAGGTGACCGCGGGCACGGCGGCGCGCCGGCGCGCGATCCTCCCTTCGGCCTGGTCGATCTCGGCCGCGATCTCGGCGTGCACGGCCGAGCGGGCCTCGGGCTTACGGATCCGGCGGGCGCCTTCCAGCCTGCGGCCGAGCCGCTGCGCGTCGCGCAGGGAGAGCTCGGACAGGCGCGCGGCGAGGTCGGCGGTGGCGGAGGCAGGCTGCGTAGACATACGAACCCCAGGATCGCACCGCCGCCGCGAAGCGGCTAACCATTTCGCTTCCCGCTGGGGGAGACGGGTTTTCCTGGGCGCGCGCCGTCTGCCGTCCGCGGGCCGTCTCTGCGCCCGCACCACCGCTGCGCGGCGGTGTCCTCAAGCGCCGGCGGGCTGGATCGTGCGGACCGTGGCTCCCGGACGCGGCTGAGCCGTGGGGTCCTCAGGCGCCGGACGGGCTGGGTCGTACGGATGGTGGCTGCCGGCCCGTGGTTCCCGGACGTGGCTGCGCGGCGGTGTCCTCAGCCGCCGGCCGGGCTCGGTTGTACGGACGGTGGGTGCCGGCCTGCGGGGGCTGTTCCCGGACGCGGCCTGCGCCGAGTGCGCTCAGGTGTCGGCGGGCTGGATCGTGCGGACCGCTGTGGCCAGTCCGCGGGCCGTCGCTCCGGCGGACGTGGCTGCGCCGCCTGCCCTCAATTGCCGGGCGGGCTTCAGGTGCCGCAGGTAGATGATCACGCGCGGCACAACCAGCCCGTCCGGCGCCGCACGTGCCCACCGGGTCGCTGTGAAATCCAGCCCGTCCGGCGTTTGAGGACGCTCGCCGCAGGCGCAACGGACCCGCGCGCTGACCGGGGGCCGTACAACCGAGCCCGCCCGCCGCAGGCGGAAGGCGGTGAACCGGCCGCAGCCGAGAAAAGCCGAGAAAAGCCGAGAAAGGGGACTCCGGGCAAGCCCGGAAAAAAACACTGAGCCCCCCATCCGAAGATGGGGGGCTCACCGTGGCTGGGGCCGGGGTCGAACCGGCGACCTTCCGCTTTTCAGGCGGACGCTCGTACCAACTGAGCTACCCAGCCACGCGATCCACGAGGAATCGCAGCGGTCCTGACGGGATTTGAACCCGCGGCCTCCACCTTGACAGGGTGGCGAGCACTCCAAACTGCTCCACAGGACCTTGCTATGTGCGAGCACTAGTCTCGCACATGATCAAGCGTGCCCCCAACGGGATTCGAACCCGTGCTACCGCCTTGAAAGGGCGGCGTCCTGGGCCACTAGACGATGAGGGCTGATGGCCCACCTGGGCGCTTCGCAGCGCCTCGGGGACGTGAGAAGCATATGGGATGGAAGGAGATAACGCCAAAACGGTTTGCCGACCGTCCCTCGCGGCGTCCCCGAGGCCCCCTGGGCCACGCCGGACCACGGCGCGAAGCGCGCGCGTGGCGGACAATGGCGAGCGTGCTGGAGATGACGCGCGAGGAGTTCGAGGAACTGGTCGCCGAGGCGCTGGACCGGATCCCGCCGGAGCTGACGCGGCTGATGGACAACGTCGCGGTGTTCGTGGAGGACGAGCCCCCGGCGGACGACCCGGAGCTGCTCGGTCTCTACGAGGGGACGCCGCTGACCGAGCGCGGCGAGTGGTACGCGGGCGTCCTGCCCGACCGCATCACCGTCTACCGCGGCCCGACGCTCCGGATGTGTGCCACGCGGGAAGAGGCCGTGCACGAGACGGAAGTGACGGTGGTTCACGAGGTGGCCCACCACTTCGGCATCGACGACGCGCGGCTGCACGCGCTGGGTTACGGGTGAGCCCTGGGAGGCCGGTGGTGTGCCCGGCGGTGCGCCCGGGGCGGGAGTGAGCGGGCGGCGGCGTGCCGCGCGTGTCCTGCGCGGTGCGGGGCCAGTTGGGCAGGGCGCCTGTCCCACGCACTCCTAAGGCGGTCCCCTCCATGCCTCCCTCCTCCGCTCAGACAGCCGCCACCCGGATCGCGGCCGTGGCCGTCGCCGCCCTGGCCCTCGGGGGGTGCATGAGCGTGAGCGACCCGGAGCAGCCCGCTCCGTCGTCGGGCTCGGGCAAGCAGCGCGACGCGCGGCCGGAGCCGGACGGCGGGGTGCGGATGCCGGGCAGCCGGCCCGGCCGTACGGACGCGAAGGCCGCGCGGGGCGCGAGCGGCAGCCCCTCGGCCAAGGGCGCCTCCGCCGGTGCGCCCTCCGCCTCGCCCTCCGACGACCAGGCCGAGGAGTCGCCGGGGCCCGCCAAGCCGGGCAAGCCGGGGGCCAGGCCCAAGCCGCCGGCCTCCGGCACGGGCCCCACGCAGGGCAGGACGCCACCGCCCACGCAGACCTCCCCGCAGCCACCGAGCAGCTCCGCGCCCCAGACCCCGGCGAGCTCGCCACCCGTCTCCTCGCCGCCGCCCGCACCCCAGCCCGGGCCACAGGCCGGGCCTGTGGCCTAGGCCCGACACCGGTGACTTCGCGGCTGCCGGGGATCGCCGAAAGACAGCATTTCCGCAGGTCAGGCGGTTGAGCCCGCGCCTATGTCGCCGGTATTGGGCCTAGGTCATTCGGGGGCGGCTTGCGCACAGGGGTGGTGGGTGCGTATGGTGGTAGATCGTTTGATCCCATTTGCCCGGCGCCTGACAGAAGCGCGCCGTGTGGCGCGTTCCTTACCTTGCCGTGGCTGACCGCATCGAGGCGGTCATTTGTGAAGCCGACACGGAGCTTGGGCGCGTGCCGAAACTCCGGAAGGTTTCGCATTTCGCATGTCTATTTCCACTGAGAACACCGTCATGCCCGAGGGCGACGAGATCGTCGTCACCGAGGCTCTCGAGAACGCCGACGTGACCGTCGACGCCGACGCGACCGTGGTCGAGGAGGCCGCCGAGCCGGCCGAGCCGACGATCACCTTCGGCGACCTCGGCCTGGACGACGCGATCGTCCGCAAGCTCGCGCAGAACGGTGTCACCACCCCGTTCCCGATCCAGGCCGCGACCATCCCGGACGCCCTGGCCGGCAAGGACATCCTCGGCCGTGGCCGCACCGGCTCCGGCAAGACCCTCTCCTTCGGTCTGCCGCTGCTGTCCACGCTGGCCGGCGGCCACACCGAGAAGAAGCGCCCCCGCGGCCTGATCCTCACCCCGACCCGCGAGCTCGCGATGCAGGTCGCGGACGCCCTCCAGCCGTACGGTGACGTGCTCGGCCTCAAGATGAAGGTCGTCTGCGGCGGTACGTCGATGGGCAACCAGATCTACGCCCTGGAGCGCGGCGTCGACATCCTCGTCGCCACCCCGGGCCGTCTGCGCGACATCCTCAACCGCGGTGCCGCCACGCTCGACAAGGTCCAGGTCACCGTCCTCGACGAGGCCGACCAGATGGCCGACATGGGCTTCCTGCCCGAGGTCACCGAGATCCTCGACCAGGTGCCGGCCGGCGGCCAGCGCCTGCTGTTCTCCGCCACGCTGGAGAACGAGATCGACACCCTCGTCAAGCGCTACCTGGTCAACCCGGTCACGCACGAGGTCGACGCCGCCCAGGGCGCCGTCACCACCATGACCCACCACGTCCTCGTCGTGAAGCCGAAGGACAAGGCGCCGGTCACGGCCGCCATCGCCGCCCGCAAGGGCCGCACCATCATCTTCGTCCGCACCCAGCTGGGCGCCGACCGCGTCGCCGAGCAGCTGCTCGACGCCGGTGTCCGCGCCGACGCGCTGCACGGCGGCATGACGCAGGGCGCCCGCACCCGGGTGCTGGAGGACTTCAAGGGCGGTTACGTCAACGTCCTCGTCGCCACCGACGTCGCCGCCCGCGGTATCCACGTCGACGGCATCGACCTGGTCCTGAACGTCGACCCGGCCGGTGACCACAAGGACTACCTGCACCGCTCCGGCCGTACGGCCCGCGCGGGCCAGTCCGGCACGGTCGTCTCCCTGGCCCTGCCGCACCAGCGCAAGCAGATCTTCCGCCTGATGGAGGACGCGGGCGTCGACGCCTCGCGCCACATCGTCGGCAACAGCGGTGCCTTCGACGAGGACGTCGCCAAGATCACCGGCGCCCGTTCGCTGACCGAGGTCCAGGCCGACTCGGCCGCCAACTCCGCCAAGCAGGCCGAGCGTGAGGTCCAGGACCTCACCCGCCAGCTGGAGCGCGTCCAGCGCCGCGCCACCGAGTTCCGCGAGGAGGCCGACCGCCTCCTGGCGCGCGCCGCCCGCGAGCGCGGCGAGGACCCGGAGGCGGCCGTGGCCGCCGCTGCCGAGGCCGCCGCCGCCGAGGTCAAGGCCGAGGAGGAGGCCGCCGTGGCCGCCGCCCCCGCCCAGACCGCTCCGGCGCAGGAGCGCCGTGACGACCGTGGCAACTTCGAGCGCCGCGACGACCGCCGTGACGAGCGTTCCGGTGGTTTCCGCCGTGACGACCGCCGCGACGACCGCTCCGGTGGCTTCCGTCGCGACGACCGTCCGTCGGGTGGCTTCCGCTCCGGTGGCGACCGTCGTGACGACCGCTCCGGTGGCGGTTTCCGCCGTGACGACCGTCCCTCCGGTGGTTTCCGTCGTGACGACCGTCGCGATGACCGCCCGTCCTCCGGTGGTGGCTTCCGCCGTGACGACCGCCCCTCCGGTGGTTTCCGTCGCGATGACCGTCCGTCCTCCGGCGGTTTCCGCCGTGACGAGCGTCCGGCCTCCGGCGGTGGCTTCCGCTCCGGTGGCGACCGTCGTGACGACCGCTCCGGTGGCGGTTTCCGCCGTGACGACCGTCCCTCCGGTGGCTTCCGTCGTGACGACCGTCGCGATGACCGCCCGTCCTCCGGTGGTGGCTTCCGTCGCGACGACCGCCCGTCCTCCGGTGGTTTCCGCCGTGACGAGCGTCCGTCCTCCGGCGGTGGCTTCCGCTCCGGTGGCGGCGACCGTCCGTTCAACCGCGACCGCCGCGACGACCGCCCCTCCACCGGTGGTTACCGCTCCGGTGGCGACCGTCCGGCCGGCCGTCGTGACGACCACCGCGGTGGCGGCGCCGGTTCCTCCTTCGGCCGCCGTGACGACAAGCCGCGCTGGAAGCGCAACGGCTGATCAGCGCAGGTGAATTGGGGCCCGTACGGCACTTCGGTGCCGTACGGGCCCCGCCGCGTTCGCGGCCCCGGCCGATGAGTCGGCCATAACGACTCGGGATAACGCCGTCGGCCGGGCTATGCTGCGGGTGCGGGCCGTTAGCTCAATTGGCAGAGCAGTGGACTTTTAATCCATTGGTTGTGGGTTCGAGTCCCACACGGCCTACCAGTTCCACTGGTATCGAAACCCCCACCGACCTGGTCGGCGGGGGTTTCGGCGTTCTCGGGCGGCCCGGCTGACGTGCGCTCAGACCGGCCGGCCGGTGTCCGCCGGCACGATCTCGCGGACGCGGACATTCCGCGGCCGGCGGCACGCATAACGAATGGCCTCGGCGTCGTCGTCCGCGGTGAGTACGCGTTCCGGAGCGGTCTCCGCGGCCTGGCGCGACTCCTTCACTTCGGGACCCGTGATGTGTGAGCCGGGCTCCGTGGCCGCGTCGCCCGGGGCGATCACCGTCATCCGGTCCCGCTCGGCGGGGTCTCGCGTCACCGGATCGCCGGTGAGCATCACCCCGGCGTGGTTGACGAGCACGTCCGTGGGCCCGTACGCGTCCTCCGCCTCCCGGACCGCCGGGGTGAAGGCGGCACGGTCGGTGACGTCCACCGCCTTGTACAGCGTCCGCGGCGGGCCGAGCGCCTTCAGCCGTTCGAACCGTCTGCCCAGGAGCAGCAAGGGGCGGCCGTGCTGTGCGAACAACCGGACGCAAGCGGCACCGGAGCCGGGACCGGCCCCGGTGAGCACGGCGAGCGCGGAGGGGTGTCCATGCCGGGGACGCCAGGCGCGTAGGGCGCGGTGCGCCGGGTGCGGGGTCCGGTCGGGTGACCCGACCAGTTCGCCCGAACCCGGCCCCGATGCCGTGTTCGCGCCGCTACGGTAAGTGCGCGGGGTGGGGTGTGGCCGAGGTCGGGAGGTCGAGCGGCATGGAGAACTCGCGAGCGGGTGAGAGCGGGAGCGGGAGCGGCGGCAAGGGCACGGAGCGCGCGGAGGTCAGGGGGCACGAAGGGCGCGGCGGGGGCGCGGGCGCCGAGCTCACCCCCGCCGAGCACGTGGAGCGGCTGCTGGACCGGGCGCAGAACGGCTTCGAGATCGACGAGGCAGTGCTCGCGCGGCTGCGCACCGCGCTGATGCACCAGGCCGAGCTCCGCTCGTACCGCCAGCGCAACGACGACGCGCGGCCGCTGCGGTGCAACACCTACCGGCACATCTTCCTGCTCACCGACGGCAGCAGCCTGCTGCTGTACGAGCTGGAGCACGACACCGGGCCCGACGAGCGGTTCCTCTACGAGCTCTACGCCCACGAGGACGCCCTCGACCAGGCCGAGCGCCGGGTCCACGAGCGGATCGGCGGCGGCATCGGCCCCGGCAGCGAGGCCGAGGAGCTGCCGGCCTGGCTCGCGGAGGAGCTGCTGCTCGCCATGGGCCCCACCCAGCCCCGCCGGGAGTACGTCTCCGACGCCTCGCCCGACCACGCCCGGCGGCTGCTGCGCCGCGCGGAGAACGAGGACGGGCCCGGCGAGGTCGTGCGCGAGCTCCTCCAGGAGGCGCTCGGCCACCACATCGCGCTGATCACCAAGCCGCGCAGGCGGGGCACCGGCCGGGACGCCACCTGGTGCCGCTTCTACGAGCACGCCTTCCTGCTGGAGGGCGGCGGCGAGCTGAGCCTGTGGGAGCTGGAACACAACATGACGGCGGACGGCAGGCTCGTCTGCGAGGTCTATCTCGACGAGGCGGAGGCCGAGGTGGCGGCGGACCGGCACGCCCGCGCCCAGGGCGTCGAGCTGTAGCCGGGGCGACGCGGGCGATCCGGGGTCGGGTCCCGGGGGCCGGTGGACGGCGGGCGGGAAAGACGGGGGTTACGGGGGCCGCCCCCCGTGTGCTATGGTCGACGGAAGTTGCAGTTGTGGTACCCATGAACTCGTGTGCGCCTGACGGTTATGTAGCCGAAGGCGCATTTTTGTTTTTGCCGGTCTATTCCGGTGTGGGGCCCATCCCATTCACAAGGAGATAGACATGGCTACTGGCACCGTGAAGTGGTTCAACTCGGAAAAGGGCTTCGGCTTCATCGAGCAGGACGGCGGCGGCCCCGACGTCTTCGCCCACTACTCGAACATCGCCTCCAACGGCTTCCGTGAGCTGCTCGAGGGTCAGAAGGTTTCCTTCGACGTCACGCAGGGCCAGAAGGGCCTGCAGGCCGAGAACATCGTCGCTGCCTGACGATTCACATGCCCACCCGGTCAGGGTGACGGGACTTTCGGCCCTCGCGCCGTGAGTCCGACGTCCTCGCCGGGCACCGCATGAAGCACCACGTAATGGGGCCCGCACCACTGGGTGCGGGCCCCATTGCTGCCCCCGCACCAGCGCGCCCAGGCTTTTCCGCCGTCCGTCCGTTCCGGCCGGTCCCGCGAAGCGAAGTCTCCCCTTCCGGGCGTGCCACCCCATTGAGGGAAGGTCCCCGTATGACTCGCTCCGCCCGCTCTTTCTCGTCCTCCTCCGACGGCGGCTCCTCCGCCCGTCCCCCGCGCCAGCGCGGTGGCGGCGGCGGTCAGTCCGCCCGCGGTGGCCAGGCGCCCCGCCGCCGTCCCGCGGCTCCCCTCCAGGGGGAGTTCGAGACGCCGGTCTCCACCACCCCGGCCCTGCCGCCGGTGGCCTCCTTCGCCGACCTGGACATGCCGAACGGCCTGCTCGCCACGCTGACCCGCGAAGGCGTCACCGAGCCGTTCCCGATCCAGGCCGCGACCCTCCCCAATTCGCTGAGCGGCCGTGACGTCCTCGGCCGCGGCCGTACGGGCTCCGGCAAGACGCTGGCCTTCGGCCTGGCGCTGCTCGCCCGCACGGCGGGCCGCCGAGCCGAGCCGGGCCGCCCGCTCGCCCTCGTGCTCGTCCCCACCCGCGAGCTCGCGCAGCAGGTCACCGACTCGCTCAGCCCGTACGCCACCGCGGTCAACCTGCGGATCGCCACCGTCGTCGGTGGCATGTCCATCGGCCGTCAGGCGCAGACCCTCGCGCGCGGCGCCGAGGTCCTGGTCGCCACCCCCGGCCGGCTCGCCGACCTGATCCAGCGCGGCGACTGCAAGCTCGGCGACGTGCGGATCACGGTCCTGGACGAGGCCGACCAGATGGCCGACATGGGCTTCCTGCCGCAGGTCACCAAGCTGCTCGACCAGGTCGACCCGGACGGCCAGCGCATGCTGTTCTCCGCGACCCTCGACCGCAACGTCGACCGCCTCGTGCGCCGCTTCCTCTCCGACCCGGTGACGCACTCCGTCGACGCCTCGGTCGGCGCGGTCTCCACGATGGAGCACCACCTGCTCTTCGTCACCGACGCGGACAAGAAGGACGCCGTCACCCGGATCGCGGCCCGCGAAGGCCGCGTGATCATGTTCGTGGACACCAAGCGCGGCGCCGACCGCCTGGTGAAGAAGCTGCTCTCCGAGGGTGTGCGCGCCGGGGCGCTGCACGGCGGCAAGAGCCAGCCGCAGCGCAACCGCACGCTGGAGCTGTTCCGTACGGACCAGGTCACCGCGCTGATCGCCACCAACGTCGCCGCCCGCGGCATCCACATCGACGGCCTCGACCTCGTCGTGAACATCGACCCGCCGATGGACCACAAGGACTACCTGCACCGCGGCGGCCGCACGGCCCGCGCGGGCGAGTCCGGCACCGTCGTCACCCTCGTCCTGCCCGAGCAGCGGCGCGAGATGACCCGCATGATGGCCACGGCGAAGATCACCCCCAACGTCGTCAAGACGCACCCCCGCGACCCCGAGCTGGAGCGGATCACCGGTGCGCGTGAGCCCAGCGGTGTCGCGGTGGTCATAGCGCCTCCGGCCGCCGCGCAGCCGCAGGGGCAGCAGGGCGCGAAGAAGCCGTCCCGCTCGCGCGGCTCGGGTTCCGGGGGCCGCGGCCGTACGCGTACGGAGCCCGGCACGGGCAACGGTGGTGGCGGTGGCGGTGGCGGCGGTTACCGCGGCTTCGGCAGCGGCACGGGGCAGGGCCAGGGTGGCGGGGCGTCCCGCCGTTCGGGCGGTACGCGTCCGGGCAATGCGGTTCGCCGTGGCGGTGGCGGCGGGGGCTCTCGGCGGGCGCCGAAGGTCTGACCGGTTGCCGGTTTGCTCGGCGTTGCCTTGCGCGGGTGGGTTGCCGCCGGGGGGAGTGCTGCGCCCTGTGGGAGCGCCCTGCGGGCGGCGGCCTCAATCGCCGGCCGGGCTGGTTTGTGGTGGGTGCCGGGGGTGGGTCTTCCGGGCTGGGGACCTGGAACGCGGTGCGGGCACCGTCATGCGTATTGGGTGCCCTGAAGTCGCACCGCGTTCCAGAACCCCACCCTCCAGCCCCACCCCCTCCCGCCGGTGGGCGACATCAGGGCCGGTGGGGGTGCGCCGGTCTTCCCTTTCAGCCCGCCCGGGGTGCTCGTTGCCGTTCCGGGCGCGCCCGTCTTTTTCTTTCAGCCCGTCCGGCGTTTGAGGACAACGCGCGAAGCGTGTTGCTGGAGTCTGGGGCGCAGCCCCAGTTCCGGAGCGCGCAACGTTGCGGGGGTCTGGGGGCTTGCCCCCAGTTTCGGGAAGGGGCGGGGCTGGGGAACAAACCAGCCCGTCCGGCGTTTGAGGACGCGGCCGCAGGCCGCTCCCGCCGCAGGCGGCAACGGACCCGCACGTCGAGGGGCTGAGGCAGCGCCCCCACGCGGCCGGGCGACAGGCCCTGCTCGCGACCCGACCCGCCCCGGTCCGGCGGCGGACGCCCCCGCCGGACCGACGGCGTTTCCGGTACGCCGCGCCGGCACGGCCAGCTGTCCGTACGGCCGTTGACCGGCGGAGCCGAGAGACGCGCGGCACAGAAATCCGTCCGTACGCGCAGTAGTGGATCTTGATCGTTCCGCATTCCGTCGGAATAAGAACCACATTAAGAAGTCGGTCTCCTCGCCAAGTCCTGACCAAGGAGCCGGTCGATTCAGCCTTTCGGCTTGGAAACCACGCGGTCTGTCTATTAACGTTCGATAACGACGTGCGGTCCTCATCACCGCCGCAAGAGGCGGCGCCGTGCGCCTTCGCCGAATCCCGCGGGCACAGCAAGACCTGATACACCAGCAGCATCTGGGAACCGGGGAACCACCCGCCCTGGGGTGAATCGGGCCGCACCCGGCTCGTAGGAGACCTTCCTGCTCCGAACCCTCCCCCAGAGCCTGAAGGGCCTGGGGGTACCCCCACCGCTAACCCGGTAGGCGAGAAGGAAGGAAAGGAGTTCGCCCTCGTGGCGTCCAACGAGCCTGCCCTCGACCCCACTCTGTACGGGTCGTACGAGCCCTACGCACCCGAACTCCCGATCGTGCCCGCGTATATGACCGCCCATATGGCGGCGCCCGCGCCGGGGACGGCAGCCATGGGGGGCGGCGACTCGGCGATCGCTCCTCCCGCGCCGGGCTTCGCCGCCGGACCTCGGCCGATGACCCCTCAGCCGGCCGCACAGCAAGCGGTGGCGCCCCGGCCGGCCGTTCCCCAGTGGGCGGTGCCCGAGCCGACGGCGCCGGAACCGGCCGCCGACGAGTCCGCGCACCCCGCCCCCGTCCCGGCCCGTGCCGGGAGCGGCGGCCGGCACCGCGTCGCCAAGCAGCGCGGCGGCACGATGGCCCGCAGCGGCGCCGTCCTCGGCGTCGGGGTCATCGCGGCGGTCGGCGCGGGCGGCATGGCGAGCGCGCAGGACCGCCCGGCGGCGCCGATATCGGTACCCGACCTGGCCGGAGTGGGCTCCCTCCTCGGCGGCGGTCAGGCGCACGAGGAGCAGGCCGCGGCCGCCGCGCCCGGCGCCGAGCAGCCGCTCACCCAGGCCGGTCTGAGCACCGAGGAAGCCGCCCAGGGCACCACGAACGCGGGCGAGGCCCTGCGCGCCCGGATCCTTCAGCAGGCCGAGCACCAGCAGAACGCCGCTGACGACCAGACACGCGAGTCGACGCAGCGCGAGGCGGCCGAGGCAGCGGCGAAGAAGGCAGCGGAAGCGGCTGAGGCGGAAAAGGCGGCGAAGGAGGCCGAGGCCGAGAAGGCGAAGGCGGCGCGGGCCGAGTCCCGGCCGGCGGCCGCGGAGGACGCCGCCGACCCCACCGACACCGGGCCCCGCACGCCCGCGGCGCACAGCCCCGGCGCGTACACCCTCCCCGTCGGCTCGTACACCCTGACCGCCGGCTTCGGCCAGGCGGGCAACATGTGGTCCGCGAACCACACCGGCGAGGACTTCGCGGCCCCGACCGGCACGCCCGTCAAGGCGATCGGCAGCGGCACGATCACCCACGCCGGGTGGGCGGGCGCGTACGGCTATCGCATCGTGCTGAAGCTGGACGACGGTACGGAGGTGTGGTTCTGCCACCTGTCGTCGATGGTGGTCACCTCGGGCAAGGTGAACAGCGGCGACGTGATCGGCCGCGTGGGCGCCACCGGCAATGTCACCGGCCCGCACCTCCACCTGGAGATCCGCCCGGACGGCGGGGCCCCGGTCGACCCGCTGCCCTGGCTGCGGGAGCGCGGCCTGGAGCCGTAGCCCGCGGGCGCGGCGGCTGCCGCGCATATCTGTCACGGACGAGGGCACCCGGATGCCGTGACAGCCGCGATCACCACCTCCGTACCGGCCCGTCCGGACCGCCGTCGGCCGGCGCGTCATGATTTCCTCGACCTGTCTGCTCTCCGGCCTGCTCCTCTTCGGCACGGCCTGGCTCTTCGGCGCCGGGCGGCTGAGCGCCGACACCCTCACCGCCTGCTGGGCCGTCGTCCTCTTCTTCGCCTCGGCGGGCGCGAGCAGCGCGTACCTCACGGTGTCCGAGGCGTTTCCGATGGAAACGCGCGCCAAGGTCATCGCCTTCTTCTACGCGCTCGGCACGGCGACCGGCGGCAGCACCGGCCCGCTGATCTTCTCCGACCCGACGAGCGGCGGCGTCGTCGGCGACACGGCGCCGACCTTCCGGATCGGCGCGTCCCTGATGCGCGCCGCCGGCCTGGTCGCGGCCTTCCCGGCCGTGCCGGCGGAAGGGCGTTCCCTCGACCGTGGCCCCGCTCTCCACCGAGCGGGCGGAACCGCTGCCCGCCACGGCGAAATAGCGGAATACCCCGCACCGTAAGGACGTTGGAGAGATCCATGGCTGACATTCACAAGAAGATCGGCAAGCTGTCCGTCCACCCGCTGGCCCTCGGCGGCAACGTGTTCGGCTGGACGGCCGACGAAGCGCAGTCCTTCGCCGTCCTCGACGCCTACGTGGCGGCCGGCGGCAATTTCATCGACACCGCCGACGTCTACTCCGCCTGGGTGCCCGGCAATACGGGTGGCGAGTCGGAGACCGTGATCGGCAATTGGTTCGCCGCCCGCGGCAACCGCGCCGACATCGTCCTGGCCACCAAGGTCGGCGCGGGCGTCCCCGAACCGCGCGGCCTCTCCGCCGCCGTCATCAAATCCGGCGTCGAGGATTCGCTGCGCCGCCTGCGCACGGATTACATCGACCTCTACTACACGCACTACGACGACCCGTCGCTGCCGGTGGAGGAATTCATCACCGCGCTCGACGCGCTGGTGAAGGAGGGCAAGGTCCGCGAGATCGCGGCCTCCAACATCACGGCCGAGCGGCTCACGGAGGCCCTGGAATTCTCCGATTCCGCGGGCCTGGCCAAGTACGCCGCGATCCAGCCGCACTACAACCTGGTCTCCCGCGACACGTACGAGGGCCCGCTCGCGGACGTCGCGGCGCGGCACGGCCTGGCCGCCGTCCCGTACTGGGCCCTGGCGTCGGGCTTCCTCACCGGCAAGTACCGGCCGGGAGCGGCGGTGGACAGCGCCCGCGCGGGTGCCGCCGGCAAGTACCTGGAGTCCGAGCGCGGCCCCCGCGTCCTCGCCGCTCTCGACGAGGTGGCCGCGGCCCACGACGCCGAGCTCGCCACGGTCGCCCTGGCCTGGCTCGCGTCCCGCCCCACGGTGGTCGCCCCGCTGGCGAGCGCCCGCACGGTCGAACAGCTTCCGGCGCTGCTGGCGGTGGCGGACCTGAAGCTGACGGAGGCGGAGCTTTCGCTTCTGACGGAGGCGTCGGCGTAGGTGTAGGCGGCCGGCGCGAACGTCGGCGCGAACGTCGGCGCGAACGTCGGCGGGAATGTTGACGCGAATGTTGACGCGAACGCCAGCGGGAATGTTGACGCGAATGATCGGCGCGAACGTCGACGCGGTGGAGGGGGCCGGGTGTCCGGCCCCCTCCACCCCTCTCACGCCAGGCTCACTCCACGCTCACTCCACTCTCAGGCCCGGCTCTCCACGACCCAGGAGGCCAGCGCGACCCCGCCGGCGACGGCGAAGACGGACGGCCACGCGCCGACCTTCTTCGCCAGCGGGTGCGACCCGGCGAACGCGGCGACGTACAGCCCCGTCAGCGCGGCAGCCTTCCCGGCCCCGGCCTTCCCGGCCCACTGCCGAGCGGCCACGGCCCCGGCGGCGGCCAGCGCGACCCCACCGAGCGGCCGCTTCTTCGTCCACCGGGCAACGCCGTACCCACCGACGAGCCCACCGGCAGCCACGACGGATGTCGGAATCCCAGCCATCTGCACAACCTCCGCACGCATCAGAAATCCCATTCCTCCCGAGGCTACGCCGGGGGTGTGCGGGGGGTGGCTACGGGCCTGTCCGGGCGAGCGGCTCGAACCAGACGCACTTCCCGACGACGTTGAGCTGGTCCCACACGAAGGTCACGCCGGACGCCACCGAAAGACACCGCACAAGCGCAAGCCCCCGCCCGTCCTCCTGCCCGTCCCGGGCGACCCGCCGCCGCGGCCGCCGCGCATGATCCCCATCGAGCACGGAAACGACCACCCGGTCCCCACGCACGGCGACCTCCACGGAGAGGTCATCGACCCGGGCGTGCTGCACGACATTGGTGACCAGGTCGGACACGCAGACGAGGGCGTTCTCGATCAGGGGCGTGCGATCGGTGGCCTCCAGCGCGGCGGCGACGAACTCCCGGGCGACGCGGGCGGTGGTGGGGGCGGCGGGTGCGTACAGGCGGTAGATCTCTGCGGGCTCGGCGTCGTCGTCATCGGTGGGGGTGTCGGGGGCTGGTGAGCATGGAGGTATGTATGAGGTGATCTCCGGCAGGGCGTGGTTCTCGTTATCTGCCTGCTCCTACCGAGGGATAACCGATCCTTGCCGTGTGATCACGGCGTTCGCCCTGGACACGCCCACGCTCGCAGGCGGCGAGACGAGGACTTCCCCTCGCTCCTGCGCCCGGATCTCTACTGTGCGTGACTCCGCGATGGTGGACTGAAACGGCGTAGGGACATAGGACACTAGGACCATGCGCGCTGCATTCCCATCCAGCCCTGACGTATCGGCCCGGATGAGCCGGCAGACCAACCGGGACACTGGCGCCGAACGGGCGGTGCGGCAGCTTCTTCACGCCTCCGGATACCGCTACCGGATCCATTATCCGGTGCCGGGCATGCGCAGACGGAAGATCGACATCGCGTTCACGCGCGCCAGGTTGGCCGTTCTCATCGACGGCTGCTTCTGGCATGGCTGCCCGGAGCACGCCACCAGTCCCAAGTCGAACGCGGAATGGTGGCGGCAGAAGCTCGATCGCAACATCGAGCGGGACCAGGAGACGAACGCACAGCTGCTGTCCGAGGGCTGGACGGTCCTGCGCTTCTGGGAACACGAGTCACCGGACGCCGTCATGCGTCAGGTGATCGCGGCTGTTGAGCGCGAGAAGGCAAGCAGGAGGAAACGACCCACGAAGGGCGGGGGCCGATGAGCGATCTACGATTCGTCGACGTGTGCGCTGGGGCGGGCGGATTGGCCTTGGGGCTGGAACAAGCCGGCTTCGACCCCGTCCTGCTACTGGACGAGAAGTCGGTGGCCTGCGACACGCTGCGCATGAACCGACCGGCGTGGCGGGTTCTGGAGACGGATCTGCTGGGATTCGCTCCTTCGCGGCACCGGGAGGTCTACGACGTCGATCTGCTGTCGGCCGGGCTGCCCCGCGTGAAGTCCAGTGCGACCGTCGCGAGGACCGAGACCGAGGCCGAACTGCGCCTGCTGGAGGCGACTGTCTACCTGGCGCATGCCGTCCAGCCTCGAGCTCTGATCATCGAGAACGTACCGGAGCTGGTGGGCGCGCCCGGCTTCGAGCCGATACGCGACCTCATCCGGAAGGAGCTGGATCACCTCGGCTACCGGTTCCGATGGTTCGTCCTGAACGCAGCCGACTTCGGCGTGCCACAGGACCGGAAGCAAGGGGTGCTCGTCGCGCTCAGGAAGCAGTACTTCGACGCGTTCCGCCCACCGGAGCCGACGGCGCGCGAGCATCGGTCCGTCGGTCGAGCTCTGCGCCGGTCCATGGCCATGGGTGGTTGGCGGGACGCCGACCGGTGGGCAGCCCAAGCGCTCAGCGTGGCACCGACCCTGGTGGGCGGGTCGGACAGGCGAGGAGGCGCGGATCTCGGACCGACAGGGACGAAAAAGGCCTGGGCCCGGATGGGGGTCGATGGAGGCACCGTGGCTGACAAGGTTCCTGGCCCGGACTTCGTCTGGGCGCCGGAAACGGGACGGCACGGGATGGTCAGGATCACGACGGACCAGGCTGCACTCCTGCAGGGCTTCCCGCCCGATTGGAGATTCGTTGGGAAGAAGACGGCCCGCTATCGACAGATCGGCCATGCCTCACCACCGCCGGTGGGCAGGGCGCTCGGGCTGGCGATCCGAGCCGCACTGGAGATGCCCCAGTCCACAACCTCCGTCGCCGGCTACACTTCGATCCCATGAACAGCCCAGGAACACAAGCTCACCACCTCGACGGAGTCCGGATCTTGGACCTCTTTGCAGGTCCTGGTGGACTCGACGTGGCCGCGCATTTCCTGGGCTTCAAGAGCATCGGGATCGAGTGGGACCGAAACGCGTGCGAGACGCGCTACGCGGCGGGCCTGCCGACGATTCACGCCGATGTGAGCGTCATGCGTGAGAGCCGCTTCGACGAGATCCCGAAATCGGTCGACGTGCTGGCCGGGGGACCGCCCTGTCAATCCTTCTCCGTCGCAGGCAATGGTGCAGGACGGCGAGCACTGGACAAGGTGAAGGAGTACATCCACCGCCTCGTGGAGGGGGAAGACGAAGCCAAGATCGACGAGGATCTGCACGATTTCCGCGAAGATCCGCGCACCGCCTTGGTCCTGGAACCCCTCCGCTGGCTTCTCAAGGCGATCGAGACAGAGGATCGCGACCCGTACCAGGTGATCGTTCTGGAACAGGTGCCTGCGGTCCTGCCTCTCTGGGAGGTCTACGCCAAGCTTCTGCGAAGTGGCGAAGGGCGGCTCAAGGGCGTCAAGTACGAAGCGGAATGCTGGGAGTTGAAGACCGAGCAGTTCGGGGTTCCGCAGACGCGTACGCGCGCCGTACTCGTCGCCCGGCGCCCGGGGCATGGGGCCATTGAACCGCTCGAAGCGACTCATATGCCCTTCGACTTGCATCGGGGAAAACGTAATGCCGCTCAAGCAGATATGCTCCCGACCGATTCCGCGACTCCAGGGACCAAGCAGCGTTGGCTCTCCATGGCGGAGGCTCTGGACGCGGCTAGCGAGTTGAAAGGCTCGCTCGTGGACGTGTCCCGGCTCCGGACGGGGGGCAGGACGAAGTTCTTCGTTGTCTCGAACTACGGCTCCGGGGGTGATCCGAAGAACCGAGGGCAGCGCCTGTCGTCCGAGCCCGCTTTCACTGTCACCGGAAAAATTTCCCGGAACAAGGTGTACAAGAGCATCGCGGAGTATGAGGCTAAGAAGTTCGACCGATTCGAAATCTGTGAATCCGGGGTGCTCCAGACCTTCCCGCACAACTTCCCCTGGTCGGGAAACGACCAGGCGCAGCAGGTGGGCAATGCGGTACCACCCCGGCTCGGCATGCATGTACTCAGCACGGCACTTCGCGGGAACACCCCCTCAGACGACGAGTTGACGGCTGCGGCCACTTGGCCGACTGTCCCCCAAACCACCACGGACGAACTGCGCGTCATCGGCTGCGGCGATCAGAGCCAGTGCCCTGAGGACTCGCATAAAGTCACTCGCCCTCGTCGGAAGTCCGCCCCCTGACCGGCGCATCCGCGAAGAGCTCCTCGAAATGGGCGACCAGTCTCCGAACTGCCTCCTCCGGTACACGCTCTTCCTTCGGGCCCTGAGGAAGGTTGTTCCGGGGGGACGGGAGGGCTGATTCGGCCCCCGCGATCCAGTCACGCAGGGGCTCCCCGTCACGCTCCACGTCCGGGGCTATGTCGTCGTACATCAGCGTCGCCGCGGCGGCGTTGACCGCGGAGGTCAGTGCGTTGACCTCGCGACCGGTGCGCACAGTCCCTCTTTCCATGAGTCCGACGAGGGCTTGAGCGGTTGGGCGATGGTCGACTATGTCCAGCCGAAGAGCGGAGTTGAGCATGTCCTGGTTCCCGCAGGCCACGACGACGGGCTGGTAATCCGAGCCGTCGCGGAAGAGCTCGGCCGCCCACCAGAGTCGGGCGAACGTTTGCTTGTAGTGCGCGCCGACGAACTTGTCCCGGGCCACGCGTCCGCGCGAACCGTCCGCCTTCGGCTCGGACAGGTGCCGCCATACGACGTAGTCCGGCGCCACCCCGAGGGCCATATACGTCCAAAGCTGCTTCTCGGCCGCTTCCCTGCGTGTCAACCGAAGGGTCTCGTGCAGACGCGGCGCCAACCACGCATCCGCTGCCGTGGGGCGCTCGTCCCGGAATTTGTTCAGGGCGTCGTCGATCAGATCCCGTACCCGGTGCAGCCGCAGTCGCGCGCAGTCGCCGGGCAGGGGCTCGGCGACCTTGTTCAGCGCGATGGAAGGGACGTCCTCACGTCCATCGAGCAATCCAGTGGAGATGTATTCGGCGGCCTGCAGATCGGAGATCAGAGCAAGCCGTTCCGGCAGGTGCTCAGGGCGGGAAATCATGCGTGGGTCTCCTGGTCGAGCCGTTCGATGTGGCGAATCGTGGCGGCCAGTGCCTTGGGCACCTCGGCCCGACGCGCGGCGGCGTAGTGGATGCGCGGCTGTAGATCTGTCCAACTCCCTTCGCCGGTGCGTCGGATGTGCACCTCGCGGAGAGCATCCTCTGCGGATCGGCCGGGAATGATGTCCGGGAGCATTTCGCGGAGCACCGCACCTCGCCAGTCGGGCGGGAGGAGCGGCGTTCCGTCGTCCTCGATCTCCAGGTCGCCGATGGCGGTATGGAAGACAGCAGTCCACACATCGGTGCACATCTGGGCCAGCACCATTTCCCCCACCGTGCTCTCCACCTTCGAGCCTTCGCCTTCCACGAGTGCTACCAGACCCTCGAAGTCGGAGTTCAGACGGACGGTGGGCATCCGGCCCGAGGTGTCCACGACCCAGGGCGCGTCCCGAAAGCCTCGCAACCACTCGGCGCCGCGGGTGAAACTGACGGTGCTGACGTCGAGCTGGCGATCTCTGAGCGGGACGCCGGCCGTCACGTCGATCAGCCAGTCCTGGTCGGTGGAGGCGATGAT
Organism: Streptomyces sp. NPDC051173; assembly: GCF_040689515.1. Lineage (NCBI taxonomy): Bacteria > Bacillati > Actinomycetota > Actinomycetes > Kitasatosporales > Streptomycetaceae > Streptomyces > Streptomyces sp. NPDC051173. The sequence continues at coordinate 30,078 of NZ_JBFBBD010000031.1, read as the reverse complement.
CCTGCCCGTTGTCCCCCCGACCGTGGCCACCACGTGCACGGCGAGGGACGCGCGGTCCAAGTGGTCGTCCCGGTTGAGCCGGATCTCCCCGGCCCAATCCCTGCCACCCTCCGGACCGGGTTCCAGCCGGACGACAGTGCGCACGTTGGTGGCCCCCTCCGTCAGAACGGCGACAACCGCGACGTCCGACCAGTGCCCCTTCGACTCGATCTCACGAACCGGTACGGTCGCCGCCAGCGCGAGCCGTGCCGTGTGCCAGTCGTCGCGCTCCGCCATGCCGAGTGCCACGACCTGCTCGACAACCGAATATCCCTTGGTGTCCAACTGCTCACGGCCGTCTCCAGGGCCATGCAGCCGCACGGCCGTGACCCTTGCCGTCACCGCGCCGGCCAGTCGGGGGTACGGGTAGGCCCTCACGCGATGCCTCCTTTGCTTTCCTTGAGCTCGACAACGAGACCGGTCAGGGCCGCCCGCACCGGATGTGTGGACACATCTGTGACGCCCCGGAAGACGGCACGGCGGACCCCGGGCGCGAAGCGCAGTACACCGTCGTCCAGTTCGCAGTTCGTGACAGGGGTCAGTTCGGCCCACTCGACCACTGGGCGGGCGCCGGAGCGTACCTCCAGCTTCGCGACGGGGCTCATGCGCCAGAACTCACCCCCGGCAGGCACTTTGACCTCGGCAGTGATCTGCCACGCCCCGGAGGGAGCGATCACGGCCTCGAGGTCGTCCAGCTTCGGGAGCCCTGCAGTTCCCTTGGCGGCCGACTTGCCCGAGATCTTCAGACGCTTGCTCACCTTGCTCGTGCCGCTGGGCTTCTTCTCTCTGGGAACCGCGACAAGCCCGCGTACGGCTCTGTTGGTCTCCGTGGTCAATGCAGCGATTCGGCGATGGGCCGAGGGCGAGAAGCGCATCCTCAGCTCCTCGGTCTGGCCCCACTTGTTGTGCTCCGGTGGCTCGGAGGCCCGCAGGAATTCCTCGGCCTCCGCCGCAAACGGCACGTTGTCTCCTGCCGCTCGGCCCGCGAGCAGAACTGCTTGAAACGGGTTGGTTCCTACCGGAAGGCCCGATACCAAGCTCGTCTTGACCGTCATGCGATTGCCGCGCATCGCGGTCACCTGGTTGATCCTGCCATCGGCGTCCGTGGCCTCGGTGACGAGGAGCACCGCACGGTGCTCGCCGACCGTTCCGGCAAGTCCATCCCTCTCGGGAACCTTCAACGGCACAGTAGTCAGGGCCACTTGGCCTGCTTCAGTGAGCCGTTCGACCGTGGTTCCGCTCAGAAAGGCCTGAAGCGCCCGCGTGCGCGCAGGTTGATGGACTTCTGGCTCGACCCGCTCCTCCGCAAGGTGCTCCACACCATTGCGCAACGTCCGCACCGATGCCTCCAGCAGTGGCTCGCGGTCGCCTCCCGTTGTCATCGCGGCCCAGAAGTTACGACCGAGGGCGCGGACCAATCTCTGATGCATGCGCTCCAGGCTGTCCTCGTCGTCGCCCACGTCCCCTTCTTCGCCCTGACCGGCCTCGGCGAGGCTGGCCACATCATGTGCTCCGACGATGAGGAAGGAAGTGCCAGGATCATCACTCTCGCGGGTGAGATGTAGGCTCTCGACCGTCTCCTCGTCAGCCCACCAGGAGCGGACGACATCTGAGTTGTCCGCCTCGGCATCCGGCCGGCCCAGCCAAGCGGGACCGGCGAATCTCCTGCCGTCGACCTCTCGCCAGGGAAGATCGAGCCGTCCGATCAGCCGCCGCCGGGCGCGCCCCTCGTGCGGTTCGGAGAGGGTGGAGTTCATGAGGACGAGCCCCAGCCGGCTGGTCGCCCAGAGCGTGGCCTTTCCAAGGCCGTATGAGCCGCCGGCCGTCACATCCGACTTGCGACTTTCGAGTTGTCGCCGCACCACGGCGGCGAATCGTCCGTCCTCGTAGTCGTCACCGGTCAGCCCGTTGGCGTTGTAGTCGTCGACGCGAAGAAGGACAAGCCGATCCCGCTCGAGCATTTCTCGCAGACCGGCACTGATGACGCGTCCGACCTTCTGGTCCTGTGCGGCGGCCGCCCAGTAGTGAGGGTGGAGGTCATGCCAGCGGATCGCCGTACGGAACCGGGCCAATGTGTCACCGGTTAGTTCATGCAGGGTGTAGCGGACTCTGACTGGGCGGTTGTTGCTCTTGACGCGCTCGTCCAGGCTGTTCTGAGTCGCCTCACGGGCCAGGACTTCCAAGTCGGCCTCGAAGGCGAAGGCCGCCGCGTTGCCGAACTCCCGACCTCCATCGTCGTGTCCGGGGCGGTGGTACCACACGACTGACGTCTCCACGGGTTCGACCGGCCGTTCCGGACAGACTGCGGAACCCTGCCCGGTTTCGCCCTCGGCCCCAAGGACCTTCTGCACTCGGACCAAAAGGTCCGCGCGTGGCTCCGAGCGGCCTTCGAGCCAGGCTTCGACGGGCGCTCGCGGCACTCCCAGGCTCTCTGCCAGTTCGACTGCCTCCACCCCGGTTTCTTGCAACCGCTCGGCCAACCACCGACCGAACTCGGTCCCCTTCGAAGTCACCGTTCCCTCTTCCCCTTCGGAACTGCTCTCTGTCTCCGGCGTGCCGACGCTGTCGTTCGACAGAGACTCGCCGGCCGCCGTCTCCTCCCGCCCCATCGGACCTCTGCGAAGTGCAGCCCCTTGAGCGGCCTCCTGAGCGATCTTTCGAGCGGCCCTCATGCGACGACGTTCTGCGTCAGGGTCGTCGGGATCCAGCCCCATTTGGATCCTCAGGTCCTTCAGCGCTCGCTTTTCGATCTGCCGAATGCGTTCGCGCGTCACTCCGATTCGCTTACCGATTTCGTCCAGCGTCCAGGATGTGTCATCGATGAACCCGTGTCGCAGCAGAAGGATATCCCGAATTCTTTCCGTGAACACACATTCATCGAATAGCTGGAATATTTCCTCGCGCTCGAATTCGGACGACAGTGCCTGTTCGGGTCCCGGCATCGGATGAAGCGCATCGACGACCACTTCACCGAGAGTCGCATTCTCGCCGATGGGTTGCTCGAGCGACAGAACCGCCCGATGGCCCAGCCGTAGACACTCCATCACCCTTGCGGGGGTGAGTCCACACGCCAGGGAGAGATCATCAACATTGGGTACCCTTCCCTGGTCGAGAAAGACCCGCTCCTTTTTCCGCACCTTCTCCACATCGGTCCAGATGTGAACCGGGAGTCGAATGGCCGACCCTTCATTGGCCACAGCCCGAGTAATGCGTTGCCGAATCCACCAGGTGGCATAGGTGGAAAGCTTGCACCCCATGGAAACGTCGAACTTCTCCACGGCGCGGATGAGCCCGATCATGCCGTGCTGCGCGAGATCCTCGTACGTGGGGCTGCCTGGTCGGTGCCCCGAACCACGCAGAATCTTGTGCACGAGTCGCTGATTATGGATAACCATTGCGGAAAAGGCTTGGTACGCCTCGCTGTCTCGCGGAAGCGTCGCCAAGTAGCCATCGGGCAACAACTCCGATGACTCTCTGGCTCCTCGGAACAAGAGACAGAGCCCTACTTCCTCCTCGGCGCTCAGCAGCCGCCGGTGTGGGTCCGCTCGCCTTCGATCAGCCTCGAGCAAGTCCCGAGCGGTACGACGAGCCGTTTCCATGTCGTCGACACGCACCGTCCCTCGAAGCGACTCGAGATCCGGTCCTTCCTCTTCCTCCTCGGGCGAATCCAAGTCGTCGAGAACCTCGTCGAAACCGGCCGCGTCGTAGGGAGTCACACTCTGCGTGACGTACGGTTCCTCTTCGACGTGTTCGTCTTCCGCCTCCGACGCTGCCACGACCTCGTACAAGGCCTGGGCCTCCTCGGGGCCGAGGCGCGCAGCCCTCATCACCTGCCTCAGAGCCGTCTGACGTTCGAGTCCTTCGGCTGTGAACCGACGTATGAGACCGACGAGCAGATCCCATCCGGCTTCATTCATCCCCCTGCTGGGCGCACCGCCCCGCTCCGTGATCATCACGCCCCCGCGCTCGCGCTCCGCCCCTGTTGCCCCGTAGTCCATCACTCATCGGGTCGTCGCTGCCAGCGCTTGTTCGCCAGGCTCGTGCCCCTGAGGATCCGGCACTCGGTATTTTGAAGACGTGTTGGCGTGACCATGGGGAGAGTTGATGCGCATCATTCCGAGCGAGATCTCGAGCAGCACCAGGAGCCGGGCCGAGCGCAGTGTGTTCGCGGCGCTCAAGGCCATTCCTGACGACCAGAGTGTCGCTCTGCACACGGTTCACCTCCCCCGGCACCACAAGAAGCGTGTCGGCGAGATCGACTTCGTTGTCATCATGCCGGACATTCTGCTCTTCATCGAGGTCAAGGGCGGTCGGGTCCACCAACGCGACGGGAAGTGGTACTACGGTCCGCCCGGTCGCGAGGAGGGCCCGAAGGAGAGCCCCTTCGCGCAGGCCAACGGGGGCATGCACGAGTTCGACCGGGAGATCGGTGCCCTGGTCGGCGACTTGAGGAACCAAGGCGTCCCCAGCGGATACCTCGTGATCACCACGGACGTCGACGTCCCACGCACGACCGAGTTCGAGCCGCAACAGTATCTCGGCGCGATCGCGTACGCCGGTGGACGTGGTCTGGCCCAGGGAATCGAACGAGCCACTCGCTTCTGGCTGGCGCAGAACAGGTGGGCCCGCACCCCTGTCTCCGCCTCCCTGCGCAGGAGGATGCTCGAGGCCATCCGCCCCGATTTCGATCGCGTACCCAATCTGCAATCCCGGCTGACGCATCTCGATGTCGCTTTCGAACGGCTCACCAACGAGCAGCTCGACAGGCTCGACGAGCTGGAGTCCAACCCACGTCTCATCTGGACCGGTGGGGCAGGCACGGGTAAGACGTTCCTCGCCGCCGAGGCGGCTCGCCGCAAGTCTGTCGCCGGCAGCGTTCTGTTCACCTGTGCGAGCACCACGCTGGCTGCCCACATGGACCGGATTCTCACCAACGACGCGATCACCGTCCTGCCGTTCGATCGGCTGGACGAGGTTCGGCACCGCACCTTCGACCAACTGATCGTGGACGAGGCCCAGGATCTGATGACCTTCGAGAGTCTCGACATCTTGGAAAAACTGGTCTCGGGAGGCCTCGCCGAGGGCCGCTGGATCTTCATGCTCGACCAGAACAACCAGATACTGGCCCCAGAGGCCTACGATCCCGACGCCTGGGAGTATCTGCGCCCTCTGGGCTCGGTGTACGGACCCATGAAGCGCAATTGCCGCAACACTGTGCAAATCGTCAAACAGGTCCACCTTTACACGGGCGCCGATCTGGGCGTCGCCTCCGCCGGGGAGGGTGAACCGGTCCGCTTCGCCGACGTGCACGAAGCTTCCGAGGAGGCCTCGACTCTCGATGCCTACGTGAACGAACTCGTGCAGGAAGGTGTCTCGCTGCGAGACATCACACTGCTGTCCGTCTCCGGGGACTGGGAATCGAGCTCGGCCCGTCTGTCCCAGCGAGCCTCAAAGATTGAGCGATTCGCCGATGTGGTGGGGACCGACCGCACGAATCACCGTCTCACCTGGTCGTCCGTCACCGACTTCAAGGGCCACGAGAACCACGTCGTCTGTCTGATCGACATGGAACCCGAACACCTCGAGGGTCGCCTCGACGCGCTCTACGTCGCCTGGACCAGGGCCCGGGCCCAGCTCTGGGTGGCCTGCCGCCCCGGCACCCGCCAGATATTGAAAGACTTGGGACTGGCGGCGCTGACGCGAGAGGGACATCTCAGGTGAACGACTCCGCATCAAGGCTCACCGATCACCGAGCCGACTTCGTGAAGTACCTCCGCGACCAGTTGGTGGGCCCGGCCGTCGCTGACGACGAGGCTCTCGTCGACCCCCCGGACCGGCGCTACCTGATGGGCACGTTGTATCCGCGTGGTGCCTCATTGCTGGAGCACTCGCAGGACGACGGCGAGCAAGATTTCAACGAGACCCAGGCCGGAAACGGAGAGGAGGACAGCTTCGCCGACGATCCGGTGGCCGAGGCGAACGCTTGGTTGCCGTCATCTCTCGGCTTCTCCTTCTTCACCAACGCCCGCCACATCGAGGTGACGTGTGAGGCTTCCCGCTACGTCACGTATCGCGAGGGTGGGCGGCGCAGTTGGCGAAGGCAACCGCGACTCTCCACGAAGAAGACCGTGACTGTGGAACAGACGACCCCGATCCGTGTTCTGGACGGACACGGCCGTCTCCATGTCCGGTGGCGGTCCTTCGGCACCGGACATCTCGTCACATGCGTGCTGGCCAACGCGCACGACGAAGAGGAGAGCACGCACAAGGACCGCGATCTGATGCTCTTCCAGGTCGAACTGGAGGCGACGACACTCGGCGGGACGATCCTCGAGTATCCGAGCACCCGTCTCAACAGTCGCGACGAGGAGGAACAGGAACTCCGTGTCCAGTACCGGCATATCGTGACCAGGGCCGTGGGACACGGATGTGCGGTCGAGTGGGACACCGATTCCGGCCCGGTCACCGCCGTGCGAGCACAGGTCATGCCTCAGCAGGTGGTGGAGCACATCAAACCCGACGGCCCCACGGACCTACCGGTGCTCAACCTCGCACACCTGTCCGACGTTGGTCTCGCAGTGGAAGAGCTCCGGGCCGAACTGCACGGATTCGTTCTGGGGTATCGCCGGTGGTTCGACACCCAGTGGTCGGAGGCAAAGGACCTGCAGCAATGGGCCGCTGCACCCGCCGCACGTATCCTCCAGCGCATCGGGACTGCACTCGACCGCATGACCTCAGGGGTGGAGGCACTCACCGCATCGACCCCCTCAGGAGCCAAGGCACGCGAGGCCTTTCGCCTGGCCAATCGAGCCATGGCGCTCCAGATGCTCCACAGCCGCCCGGAACTGGCAGGCAGCCGTCGTCGCAGGAACAGCGATGTACTCGAACTGACCGAACCCGGTGGCGACTATGCCTGGCACCCGTTCCAACTCGCCTACTTCCTGATCGTGGTCGAAGGCCTGATGAATCCCGAGCACGAGGACCGCAAGACGGTCGACCTCATCTGGTTCCCCACAGGCGGCGGTAAGACGGAGGCATACCTCCTCACCGCCTGCTTCGAGATCCTTTGGCGCCGGCTGCGGTTCGGCGCGGCCGGAGGCGGCACGGCCGTTCTGAGCCGATACACGCTGAGTCTGCTCACCACACAGCAGTTCCAGCGCACGGCGACGGCCATCTGTGCCCTGGAATACATCAGGCAGGGATACGACGGGCCGTTGCCCCACGACCTCGGGCAGGAGCCCATCTCCATCGGACTCTGGGTGGGCAAGGAGACGACGCCGAACAGGATCTCCGCTGCGCAGGACGAGCTCGGGACCCTGAAGCAGATGAACGCTCCGGATGATCGCTTTCTACTGGAACGCTGCCCCTGGTGCGGTACCGAGATCGTCCCGGAACGACAGGGACGGGACCGGGATTTCGGCATTCGAGCGGACGGAGTCACCACCTCGTTCTTCTGTCCGCGCGACACCTGCGTCTTCCACGAGCAGCTTCCGGTGTCCGTCGTGGACGAACAGATCTACAAAGAGCCTCCGACGTTCGTACTCGGCACCGTGGACAAGTTCGCGCGACTGGCGTGGGAACCGGAGGCCGGAAACCTCTTCGGCAGGGACGGCAGGCGTGCCCCCTCGCTGGTAATCCAAGACGAGCTGCACTTGCTGGCCGGCCCACTGGGAACGACGGTCGGTCTGTACGAGTCGGCCATCCTCGAGCTCTGTGCCCGAGGCGGTACCGTGCCGAAGGTCATCGCGTCGACAGCAACGATCCGACGCTCGGAGGATCAGATCCGCAGCCTCTACGGTCGTCCCGCGCAGCTCTTCCCCCCGGCGGGGATCAAAGCGGGTCACTCCTACTTCGCCTCGCCCGACAAGGACAAGCCCGGACGTCTGTACGTGGGTGTCATGGCACAGGGGCACACCGCCTCGACGTCGACCGTTCATGTAGGGGCCGCCGCGTTGCAGGCCCCGAACGAGATCTGTGACGACGACTTCCTCCGCGACGCGTACTGGACCGCGGTCGCCTATCACAACAGCCTGCGGGAACTTGGACGAACCGTCACGATCGCGAGGGACGACATCCCCGCACGTCTCGAGCATCTGACGAAGGACGACAATCGGCGGCGCAAGCTGAATGATGACTCGGTGGTCGAGCTCACCAGTAACATTCCGCGCGCTGCTCAACCACGACTCCTCGAGCGTCTGGGCAAGAGCTTCGAGGAACGCGACAGCGTCTCGTTCCTCGCTACGACCAACATGCTCTCCGTGGGCGTCGACGTTCCGCGTCTCGGCCTCATGCTCATGAACGGGCAGCCCAAGACGACATCGGAATACATCCAGGCCACCAGCCGCGTGGGCCGGCGCCATGTACCGGGGCTGATCGTCACGCTCTTCCGCTCGACCAAACCACGTGACCGGTCCCACTACGAGTCGTTCGGTGTCTACCACCGCTCGCTCTACCGACACGTCGAACCGACCAGCGTCACACCGTGGTCCATGCCCTCTCGTAACCGAGCCCTGCACGCGGTGCTCACCATCCTCGTGCGGCACGGAATCGGCTTGTCCGCGGAGAACAAGGCCGGGGACATCCTCGGTCACCCGGATGAAGTCGTACGGATCCGTGACCTCGTGGTGGACCACGTGCTGCGAGCCGATCCTGACGAGGCCAGTGCCGCAGCCGAACAGCTGGACTCTTTGATCGAAACCTGGAAGCAGGAGGCCGAGATCGCTCGTGGTGAGGGCCGCCGTCTCTATTACCAGCCCCAGGGGCGAGGGCACACATCGCTCCTAACCGACTTCGGCAAGCAAGGCGGCCTGTGGGAGACGGCGCAGTCGATGCGCAACGTCGACCGCGAGTGCCTCATCGCCGTGAGAGGAGCATGAAGGCGATGAAAGACATTCGTCGCAAAGTCCGCAGGACGCAGACCATTGTTCCCTTCGGCGTCGGCGGGATCATCGACATCCGAGGTGAATCGTTCGTAGCCGCCGATATCCGGAGTTGGGCAAAGAATGCCGAACAAGTGGAATCGCCACGGCTTGCAAAGAAGTTGGGGGTTGATGGCTTCCGCTCGGCCCCTGTCATCCCCTCCGGGAAGGCCGCCTACGCTACCCGCACCGGGCCCTCGTACGTACGGTTCCCCAAGTGGTTGTTCTGCCCGCAGTGCAGGGATATGCAGCTCTGGCGCGCAGATCTCGAGGTACGGGACAAGCAACCGACTTGCGGGCGTTGCACGGGAAAACCGCAGCTAGCCCCGATGCGTTTCATCCAGGTGTGCAGGGCAGGCCATATGGCCGACATCGACTGGCGTAGATGGGCTCACTCCAAGAGCGAAGGGCATGCTCAGCGCCAATGCCAGGTTCGCCGTCTTAAATTCGTTGCCACTCCTGAATCGTCTGGGCTGGAAGCTCTGCTCATCTACTGTTCCGTCTGCCATGCCGGTCGCACTCTGGCAGGCATCAGCCAGAAGAACATCCTCAAACAAACGGGCCTGCAATGCTCGGGAACCCACCCTTGGCAACCCGAGGCCGATGAGGCGGATCCTTGCGGGGAAACGCCGCAGGCGGTACAGCGCGGTGCTTCCAATGTGTACTTCCCGATCACGCACTCGGCGCTCGACATCCCCGCACCCGCGGGCCTGTCAGAGGAAGATGAATTGGCGCAGAGAGTCGTCAATCACCGTCTGTGGCCGGACTTCAGCACTTCGGGCAGCAGCCCTATATCTGATGCCTTCAGGCAATTCATCGCCGGCGAATGCGAGGTTTTGGAAGAATTCGTGGAAACTTTGCGACGGCGTCATGTCGACGAGGCTTCGTCGACTCCGTCGCTGGCCGGTTCGGATGATGACCTCAGTATCGCCGAATGGGCAGCCTTTTCCGCCCCGGAATCCGTCGTCAACTCGAAGACATTCTCCGTGCGCCGCACCCACCTCGGGATCGGCCACGGCGATCCTGAATCCATGCAGGAGCTGGCTGTAGGCGTCTCCGCCGTCGTCGTCGCTGACCGGGTGCGTGAGGTGCGTGCGCTCCAAGGGTTCTCACGGTATGAACCCAGCTCCGACGACGGCGAAGGAGACGAGGGCGGACGCGTCGTCTCGGTCAACACACAGACCCGGGCCCAATGGCTGCCTGCCGTGGAGACCTACGGTGAAGGAATCTTCATCGCCGTCGATGAGGAACGCGTGAGCGCCTGGGAGAGGCTCTCGTCGGTGCGTGACTGGACGCGACGGATCGAGCGCAACCTGGATGCCTCTTTCAAGGTCGACCGTCTGAGAGGAAAGTCGGGTCCGGAGCTTCTCCCACGATTCGTGATGCTGCACACTTTGGCCCATCACTTCATCCGCCAACTGTCGTATGACAGTGGGTACAACGCAGCCTCGCTACGGGAGCGCGTCTACGCCCGAAGCCACGCCCCGGGCAGCGAACTTCCGCCTCAAGCCGGCGTGTTCATCTACACGGCTGCTGGGGATGCAGAGGGGACTCTGGGCGGCCTCGTCCGTCAAGGGCAACCGCCGAACCTCGTCGAGACCTTGATCCGGCTGCTCGAATCGGCGCAGTGGTGCTCGCAGGACCCTCTGTGCGCGGACTCGACCGGTAGGTCCCTGGCCAACCTCAACCGTGCTGCCTGTCATGCGTGCACGCTCCTTCCCGAGACATGCTGTGAGATCGACAACTCCCTTCTGGACAGAACACTGTTGATCGGTGACGGCGAGGTCCCGGGATTTTTTCGGGGGGTCGTCCAGGCCGCGCTCGAGGAATCAGCCGGAGTCATCGATCTGCCATGAAGATCCCTTCCCTCCTGGACCTTGAGATCGAGCAGCGGGCCGTCATCGATCTTCCGTTCCATGGATGTCACGTCATCTCCGGTGAACCTGGCGCCGGAAAGACCGTGATGGCCGTCTACCGGGCCTGGGCACTGGCGACCGTCGGTCGCGAAGTCGCCCTCTTCACACGCTCCAACTTGCTACATCAGTACCTCGCTCAAATGGCACCGGACCTCACGGAAGCCCTCAACGTCACCACTTACCATCGGTGGATCAGGGATTTCTGGCGCCGGCGCTTCCGGGCCGATCCGCCACAGACCGACGAGGATGGTTGGCTCTACGACTGGATCGAGATGCAGCGGGACTGCATCCTGCAGGGGGTCAGGTCGACTGCGCATCTGGTGATCGACGAGGGGCAGAACCTGCCTGTCGCCTTCTACCGGTTGTGTCGAACCCTTGGCGTCGACGTCACTGTGTGCGCAGACGAGAACCAGCGGATCGGCGACGATCAGAGCACAGTGTCCGAGATATGCCGGGCCCTCGCCACACAGGCCGATCCGGTTATGCTGCGCGAGAACCGTCGGAACAGTCGGGAGATCGCGATGCTGGCGTCCGAGTTCCGCGAGGAGGCCGGGGATGAGATTGCCTTGCCGACACGCGTCGGGCGTACGCCCACCGTCCTGAAAGTTCCCTCACTGGAGTATCTCCTCACTGGTGTTTCCCAGTACTTCAACGCGCATCCGGAGCGAAGTATCGGAATCATCTGCAGATCGACCTATTTGCTGCGGGACATCCAGAGCAGACTCACGCATCTCGGGCTTGCCAAGCACACCCAGGCCTATGTGCACGACGATCAATACCGAAACGCCATCGACTTCTCGACGCGCCCCATCCGCATCGTGAGCGCGGCGAGCATGAAAGGCCTGGAGTTCGACAGCGTTTTCGTGCCGGACCTGGACGCGTATACAGAGGACCCGACCAGTGTGGACGCGCGTCTTCGCTTCTTCGTACTGTGCACTCGCGCCCGCGAGGATCTCCACTTCGCTCACCGCGGATCCCAAGAGCCCGCCATCTTGTCGAGCATCCCGAAATCTTTGTTGGCGCGACACGCCGGTTGATCTTGTAGCGCAATCAATCATGCCGAGCCAGGAGCGGAACCGCGGCTGCACACCGGGCTTGGGGTTCGTACACACCGGCCTTCGCACCCCTTCGTCCACGATGGAGAACGTGGATGGCCTGCCGCTCTTGGTCATCCTGGACAGACGAGGCGCGGTGCTATGGGAGCAACTGATCTCCTCCGCTAGTTGGTGCCCCTAGGCCCCCACCCCTGCCCCGACCCCCCCTGTACGGCCACAAACGCCCGCGGCACCGTCATCGACGCCTGCGCCAGCGCCGGTTGCGCCACCTGCCTGCGCTGCCACAAGTGGTGGAGGAGTTCCGCCTCGCGGGCCGGGAAGTCGGAGTCCGCCGCGCCGTTGTAGGCGCGTTGGCGGAGGAAGGCCAGGGATGTGGCGAAGGAGATGTATTCGGCGACCGTGCGGGCCGCCGTGGGGCCGGCGGTGCGGCGGGCCAGGTCGCGGGCTATGCCTCGGGCGCGCATGTTGGAGAGGGCCGGCGGCTCGGGCGGGGTGAGCCAGCCGGCGGCCTGGTAGGCGGGGAGGTGGGCGCGGATCGTACGGAGCTCGTTCTGGCGGGACCAGATCGTCAGCCAGGTCAGCACGCCGAACACCGGCACCATGAAGAGGCTGTAGACGGCGAGGAAGCCGAGGGGGGACAGCGACGCCGAACCGTTCCAGCAGGCGTGCAGGACCATCGCGGTCAGCAGGGCGGCGAACGGTACGAGGACGCGGGCCACGCGGCGCCGCGGGCCGAAGGTCGCCGCTATGCCGAAGCCGAGGCCGGTCATCGAGGTGAAGAGCGGGTGCGCGAACGGCGACATCAGCACGCGGATGAAGAACGTCGCGGCCGTCGTCGACTGCAGCCCCGAGTAGCCGAAGCTCTGGTCGGAGGCGAAGGCGTTGCCGAGGTAGAGGATGTTCTCGGTGAAGGCGAAGCCGGTGGCCGTGATGCCGGCGAAGACCACGCCGTCGACGATGCCGTTGAAGTCGCGGCGGCGGAAGAGGAACAACAGCAGTACGGCGGCCGCCTTGGCGCTCTCCTCGACCACGGGGGCGACGAAGGTGGCGCCCCACTTGTCGGCGTCGGCCCGCTGCGCGACGTCGACGGTGGTCAGCAGCCACTTCGTGGCGTAACCGTTGGCCATGATGGCCACGAGGGTGGCCGCGCAGGCGCCCCAGGCGAAGGCGAAGACGAGGTTCCGCCAGGGCTTCGGCTCGACCCGGTCCATCCACCGGAACGCCGCGACGAGCAGCGGTACGGGCAGCACCGCCAGGCCCAGGCCCACCAGGAAGCCCTCGGTGCCGGTCTGTTCGCGGACGAGCGCGAGGATGACGAGACCGCTGAGGGCCAGCAGCAGGATCAGCGCGCCCGCGCGCACCGCCTTGTTGTCCCACAGGGCGTGCCGCGGCCTGTAGCGCCAGCCCTCCGGCGACGGCATCGCGGTGAAGCTCGGCTGCTGGCCGTGGGCGGGCGCGGGCCCGGTGATCGGCTGCTGGTGGGACGGGGACTCATGCACCCGATGACCCTAACGAAGGGCCGGTGCGGGTAACCGGCGGTTCCGACCACGGCTTCGGCCCGGCGGCCATGAGACGCGTCACCGCGAGCCCGGCGACCGCGTCACCGGCGGGGCACCCGCTGGGAGATCAGAGAGCTCGCCACCGGGTCCCGCCGGGAAGATCAGACCGCGCGCCGCCGGAACATCAGGTCGTGCACCACGTGCCCCTTGTCCAGCCCCTGGCCCTCGAACCGCGTCAGCGGGCGGAAGTCCGGACGGGGCGCGTAGCCGCCGTCGGGCTGGGTGTTCTCGAAGTCCGGGGCGGCGGAGAGCACCTCGAGCATCTGCTCGGCGTACGGCTCCCAGTCCGTCGCGCAGTGCAACACGGCGCCGGGCGCGAGCCGGGTGGCCGCCAGTGCCAGGAACTCCGGCTGGATCAGCCGGCGCTTGTGGTGGCGCTTCTTGGGCCACGGGTCCGGGAAATAGACGCGCAGGCCCGCGAGGGAGTCGGGGGTGAGCATCTCGCGGAGCAGGATGATCGCGTCGCCGTTGGCGACGCGGACGTTGGCCAGGCCGTTCCGCTCGGCGAGAGCGAGCAGATTGCCCTGGCCGGGGGTGTGCACATCGCAGGCCAGGATGCCGGTGCCGGGGTCGGCGGCCGCCATCTGCGCCGTGGCCTCGCCCATGCCGAAGCCGATCTCCAGGACGACGGGCAGCTCCGGGTTTCCGAACAGCTCGCCCAGGTCGAGCCGGCTCAGACCGTCGATGTCCAGGCCCCACTTCGGCCACAGGCGGCGCAGGGCCTCGCCCTGGCCGGTCGTGACGCGGCTGCGGCGCGGCTGGAAGGAACGGATCCGGCGCTCGTGGTGCGAGCCGGCCGGGTCCGCGGCGGGTCCGGCCGGGAACTTCGGCTCGCGCTCCGTCCGCTCCGCGGCGGGGGCGGGGATCCCGGTGGGGGCTGGGGTGGGGTGGAGGTTCTCAGGCACAGTTCTTCCATAGTACGGGCGTGGCCCTGGGGTGGTCCCGGGCCACGGATCAGGGGGACCGGGTGGCCCGGCCTCCGGCTGCGTCGGCGCCTGCGGCGGGCTTTTTCCCCAGCCCCGCCCCTTCCCGAAACTGGGGGCGAGCCCCCAGGCCCCCGGCTGCGGGTCGGTTCGCCGCCTGCGGCGGGGGCGACCTTCGGTCGCGTCCTCAAACTCCCCCAGCTACCGCTGGGAGGTGCCCCCAACGGGCTGAATTCGCGCGCCCTGAAGCTCGACGTGCCCCCAGACCCCCGGCAACACGCTTCGCGCGTTGTCCTCAAACGTCGGACGGGCTGGTTCGCAAAACGCCGGACGGGCTGGTTCGCACCCCTCAGGCCCCACGGGTCATCCCAACCCCGCCAGCACCCTCCGTGCCACCTCTCTCCCGATTGGCAGGGACGCCGTCGCCGCCGGGGACGGTGCGTTCAGGACGTGCACCATGCCGGGCGACTCCGCGAAGAGGAAGTCGTCCACCAGCGTGCCGTCCCGCAGGATCGCCTGGGCCCGTACGCCCGCGGGGGCCGGTATCAGGTCGTCCGCGGTCACCTCGGGCAGCAGGCGGCGCACCGCTTCCGTGAAGGCGCGCTTGGAGAGGGAGCGGCGCACTTCACCCGCGCCGTACCGCCAGTGGCGGCGGGCCAGGTGCCAGGAGCCGGGGTACGCGACGGTCGCGGCCAGCTCGCCGGGCCGTACGGTCGCGCGGCCGTACCCCTCGCGCGCGAGGGCGGGCACCGCGTTGGGCCCGACGTGGACGCCGCCGTCTATGCCCCGGGTGAGGTGGACGCCGAGGAAGGGGAACGCCGGGTCCGGCACCGGATAGACGAGGCCGCGCACCAGGCCCGCGCGGGCCGGGGCCAGCTCCCAGTACTCCCCGCGGAAGGGGATGATCCGCATGCCCGGGTCGTCGCCCGCCAGCCGGGCGACGGCGTCGCTGTGCAGCCCGGCGCAGTTGACCAGGGCGCGGGCGCGCAGCACCTCGCCGAGCGCCGTACGGACCGCGACCGCCGGGCCCCGCCGCCCGATGGCCTCGACCCGGGCGCCGTACCGCACCTGGGCCCCGGCCTCTTCCGCGAGGCCGGCCATGCGGCGGGCCACCGCGCCGTAGTCGCAGATGCCCGTCGTGCCGACGTGGATCCCGCCGAGGCCCCGCACGTGCGGTTCGTACTCCGTGATCTGGGCGGGGCCCAGCTCCCGCACCGGGATGCCGTTCTCCCGGCCGCGCTGGACCAGGGCGTGCAGCCGGGGCAGCTCCGCGTGCTCCGTGGCGACGATCAGCTTGCCGGTGACCTCGCACGGCAGGCCGTGCTCCGCGCAGAACTTCACCATCTCCGCCGCGCCCCGCACCGCGAACCGCGCCTTGAGAGAGCCCGGGCGGTAGTAGATCCCGCTGTGGATCACGCCGCTGTTGCGCCCGGTCTGATGGAGCGCGGGCCCCGGCTCCTTCTCCAGCACCATGACGCGCGTGCCCGGTGCGGCGCGCGTGATCGCATACGCCGTCGACAGGCCCACGATCCCGCCCCCGACCACCAGCACATCGCAGTCGTACGCCCTCACCACGTCACCTCCCCGCGCCGACCGGACACCCGCGACCGGGCACCCCGGCAACCCTCAGCGCCTCACCCACGCCCCCATCATGACCTGCGCCACTGACAACGGGTCGAAACCCGAGGTCAGCCCGGGGACCCTGGCTGGATGATCACAGGCGGGGAAAACGTGCCGAGTTGGGTGGAAAGTCGGAAGGGATCGGAAGAGAGGGGACAGAAGAGGAGGTGCCGCTTCCGCCACCCCGCCTGAAGCCCCGTCTGCAAGCCCCCTCCGGAGCCCCCTGAAGCCCGCCTGAAGCCCCCTGAATCCCGTCCGGAGTTCCCTGAAGCCCCTGAAGCCCCTCCGTCACTTCGGCAACCCGCGACGCTTCATCCGCTCGCCACCCGAGCAGGCCCGCGCCGCTTCTGCCGCCCCTCACCCATGCGCCACCAGCAACGGCCGCGCCCGCTCCCGGAGCTCGACCACCCGCGGCTCGTCCCCGTACGGCTCCAGGCGGTGCAGCAGATCCCGTACGTACTCCGTCGTACGCGCCGAGGAGATCCGCCCCGCGACCTCCACCGCACGCGTCCCCGCCGCGCATGCCGCGTCCAGGTTGCCCGACTCCAGCTCGGCGACCGCCGACACCACCAGCCGCAGGCCGTGCGACCGTACGAACTCCTCCGTCGGACGCGACAGCGCCTGCTCCGTGAAGCGCTGCACCTGGCGTGGCATCCGCAGGTCGCGGTAGCACTCGGCGGCGTCGGCCGCGAACCGCTCCTGGGTGTAGAAGTCCAGCCAGGAGGGGTCGGGGTCGCCCGTGCGTGCCCGCTCCAGCCACCCCTCGGCGGCCTTGAGCGCGGCGCCGCAGGCGGGGGCGTCGCCGGCCTTGGCGTGGGCCCGCGCCTCGACCAGCCGGAAGAAGCTCATCGTGCGGGCAGTGGCCAGGCCGCGGTTGCGCTCCAGCGCGGCCTGCGCGAGGTCCACGCCCTCGTCGGCGAAGCCGCGGTAGGTCGCCTGGAGGCTCATCGAGGCCAGCACGTAGCCGCCCAGCGGTACGTCGGCGGCCGCGCGGGCCAGCCGCAGCGCCTGGATGTAGTAGCGCTGCGCGGCCTCCTGCTGGCCGGTGTCGAAGGCCATCCACCCGGCGAGCCGCGTCAGTTCGGCCGTGGCGCCGAACAGCGACCGGCCGACCTCGTCGGTGTACGAACCGAGCAGCAGCGGTGCCGCGTCGACGCGCAGGCACTCGGGGACCATCGACGAACGCCAGTCGCCCCCGCCGTACTTGGAATCCCATCGCCGGGCGTCGTCCGCCGCCTCCCGCAGCTTGGTCACGTCGCTGTGGCCCACGCGCTGCACCGGACCGCCCTCGGAGCCGCCGTTCTCGGTCTCGCGGGCCGCCTGGTGGGCCTCGCGGGCGACCGAGCCGTCGGCGGGGGTTATCAGCCATCGTGACGCGGGCGTGGCGTAAGCGCTGACGGAGAAGGATCCGGCCAGGCTCTGCCAGATGCCGCCACCCCCGCGCCGACCGGCGAAATCCAGCCGGTACAGCTCCGTCGCGGAGCGCACCGCCTGGCCGACATCGCGCGGAAAGGAGAGCCCCACCTCGGGCGCCGGGTCGGCGTCGGCGAGGCCGATCTCGTGCAGCGGCACCGGGCGGCCGAGCTTCCCGGCGATGGCCGCCGCGATCAGATGGGGGGCGGCACCCTGCGGGACCATGCCTTTGGAGACCCAGCGGGCCACGGACGTCTTGTCGTAGCGAAGCGTCAATCCGCGCTGCGCACCTAGGTCGTTGACCCGACGGGCGAGACCGGCGTTGCTGATGCCGGCGAGGACGAGGACAGTGCCGAGCTTCTCGTTCGGCCCGCGTGGCTCCCTTGACATGCGCACCCCTCGACAACAGCGACGCCCGCCCCGGCATAGGCACGAGGCATTCGTAAACCCAGCGTAGTTCCCCGCATCCCGACCGTTAAGAGGTGCTGTCCCGGATGGCGGGATTCAGGTCCGTGCGCGCGTGCATCGAGGGGCACGTGCTCCGGTTGTGTGTGGCTGTGCGCCCGCCGTGCGCTCTGTCCACGCCATCCTGGAGGCGGCTTCCATGGAAGGCGCGTGGGTTGGCCCGCTGCACTGGATCCAGTGGGCTGGGGGAGCCGCCGCCTCATTCCCCGCGGGCGGCGGAGCGGTCCGGGAGGCGGTCGAACGCCTCCCGGACATGCGCATGTCCGCCTGGCGTCTCCCGAAGTGCGGTCAGTCGAACGGCACTTGCCGGTCGAGGCATTCCGCGAACGCGCCCCTCCCCGCGGGCGCCCCGGAGATTGGCCGGTTCTCGCCGCCCGGAGTGCCGGACCGCGACGCCGTCATCTCTCCGCAACGCGCCACACGCGTACACGTCGGGTTCCTCCGCCCCCAGTCGTGACAGCATGGCCTCTGCAATGGGCATGACGATCCGACATCTCGCGCTGTCGCAAGGCGAGTTGAGGTTTGCAGGCGTGACCGGTGTGCCGCATTCTTCGTTGTCGTCGTCGGCCCGATGTGCACGAGGACGGCACCCGTTGGTTGTCCACAGCCTGTGGAGGCGGCAATGCGCTGGTTGGTGGGGTGGAGCAGCACCGCCTCAGGGACCGGTCCGCGCGCCGCGCCGGACTACCCGGACTACGACGCCAGCGGCCCGGACCACCTCGACGCCCCCACCGTCCACCCGGTCGGCGCCCAGCTGCTGTGGGGCGATCCCGCGCCCCTGTGGGCCGTCGGCGACTGGCGTCCGGACGAGATCCGCGTCGTCCAGGCCGACGCGGTCACCCGGCTCGCCGTGTTCGGCCGCTGCGGCGCCACCGACAGCGAGCTGAAGACCGGGCTGATCGCGGCCCGCGGCGGCGCCCTGCGCCACCTGACGGCCTGGCCCGGCAGCTATACGGCCGTCGCCCAGGTGGGGCGGCGCATCACCGTCGCGGGCGACCTCGCCGGCGCCCGGCCCGTCTTCCACACCTCCTGGGCCGGGGGCACCGCCTACGCCACCGCCGCGCTGCCCCTCGCCGACCTCATCGAGGCCCAGCTCGACGTCGGCCACCTCGCCGCCCTGCTCGCCTGCCCCGACTCCCCGGAGGCCCTCAACGACGGCACGCCCTACATGGGCGTACGGCGCGTGCCGCCCGGACACGCGCTGGTGCTGCGCGACGGCGCCCGCGAGATCACGGGCTACGAACCGACCGCCTCGCTCGCCGTCGCCGCGCCCCAACTCGCCGCGGAGGAAGCCGTCGAGGGCGTACGGGACGCCCTGGTCGACGCCGTACGGGCCCGGCTCGCGGCACCCCGCCACGCGCCGGAGGGCGGCTACGGCCACCTCGACCCAGGACCCGTGCCCGGCATGGGGCCCGCGCAGCGCCGCGCCGCACGCGGCGGCCCGGCGCCCGGCATCGGCGCCGACCTCTCCGGAGGCAGCGCCTCCGCCACCCTCGCGCTGCTCGCCGCCGGGCTCCCGGGCGTGGCGGGCATGCACTCCGGCAACGGCGCGGGCGAACGCCTCCTCGCCGTCACCTTCAACGACCTCGCCGCGGGCGGCAGCCGGGCCCACGAGGCCGAACTCGACCGCGCCCGCGCCATCGCCGCCGACCCCCGGCTGCGGCACGTCGTCGTCGCCGCGGGCGAGGAGGCCCTCCCGTACGCGGACCTGGGCGGCGGCCCGCTCACCGACGAACCCGGGCCCTCCCTCGTCACCGCAGGACGGCACCGCCGGTGGCTGTCCGCGGGCAGCGCCGACCACCTCGTCGGGTACGGCGCGCGCCAGGTCCTGGACGCCCATCCGGCGCGGCTCGCCGACCTGTTGATGGACCGGCGGCGCCGCCATCTGATGCGGCCCGTCTCCGCCCTCGCGCGCGCCGACGGGCCGGCCTCGCAGTCCCTCTTCGTCCCCTTCACCGTCTACCGCGCGGCACGCCGGCTGGCCCGTACGTCCTACCGGGAGGGCCTGGAGGCGGCGGCGGGGCAGCTCCTGGCGCTCGACTTCCCGGCTCCGAGCGGCCCGGTGGACGCGCCGCCGCCCGGCCCCGGCGGGGCCGTCGACGCCTCGCTCGCCGCCCTCACCTGGTGCAGACCCGGCCCCGCCGCGCGGTGGCTCACGGGCGAGGCGCTCGCCGAAGTATCGGTTCGCCTCCAGGCCGCCGCGGTCCGCCCCAGAGGTCTCCTCCAGCGCCCCGGCGAACGGCGCGCCGCCGCGGCCCTCGCCCGCCACGCGGCCGACCACCGCATCTTCGAGCAGGCCGCCGAGGTCCGCAGCCAGCGCCTCCACGCCCCCTTCCTCGACAACCAGGTCGTACGCGCCTGCCGGGCCCTCCCCGAGGCGCTCCGGGTGCAGCCGGGGGCGCGCGCGTCCGTGCTGCGCGCCGTCCTGGCGGGCTCCGGCGTCCGTGAACTCCCCCCGGGCTGGGGCGCCACCTCGCACGCCTCGCACGCGGCGGCCGTACGCGCCGGCCTCCGCGCTTCCATGGGCCAGCTGCTGGACCTCTTCGACGCGCCCCTCCTGGCGGACGCCGGCCTCGTCGAGGCCCGGGTCGTACGGGCCGCCCTGCACGCGGCGGCGGACGGCCGGGCCCTGCCGCTCGACGGCCTTGCCGAACTCGTCTCCACAGAGGTCTGGCTGCGCCGCCTGCTGGCCCGCCGCGGCACCTGCTGGACGGGCGCCGCGGCACCTCGCCAGCGCGCGGTCGCGGGGGGCGTGACACCGAGGGGGAGCCTGTGAGCGCTGGCCCTCGTCACCGGTCGCGGCCGGCTACGGGCAACTGATCCGCGCCCGCGCCCAGTCCGCCACGGTCACCGAGTCCATGACGCTCACCGGCGAGACCACCAGCCGGACCGTGCGGTAGCCGGACAACGGCACGTGCACGGGCACCGCGGCGTCGCCCGCCCGCACCACATCCGACTCCCACAGCCGTGTGTCGTCGCCGTAGACGGAGAACCGCGTCGCCCCGAGGCCGAACGTCAGGTCGTCGGCCCCCACCAGCGCGTCGTACGACGTGCAGGACCGGTTCAGATCGACGGTCACGGACGACGACGCGTTCATGCTCACCCCGTCGCCGTACCCCACTCCGCCGATCCCCATCCCGTACCGCTGCCACAGCCAGCTGCTCCCGTACAACCGCACCTCCGGCTCCGTGCCGTCCCCCACCCCGCCGTACTCCAGCTCGTCGAGCGGGAAGACCGTGACGGGCGGCTCCGGCGACGGCGTGGGGTCGGGGGAGGGCGCGGGGGACTCCGGCGCGGACGTCGGGCCGGGCACGGGAGGCGGGGGAGTCACCGGCCGGGGTGTCGGCGGCGGGGGCGTGTGCCGCACGGAAGCCGCTGGTGCCACGGGCGGGGCGGGCGGGGCGGACGTCGGAGCGGAGGGCGACGGTGTCCTTACGGGCGCCGGCTTCGGCGTCGGCTTCGGCGGAACGGTGGCCACCGGCCTCACCGGATCCTTGGCCCGCGCCACGTGGTGATGAGCGGGCGAACTGCCCATCAGGGCGTACGCGGTGACGGCACCGGCCACGACCACCGCGCCCGCCGCGATCCCGATCTTCGCCGGAGCCCCCAGCCCCTCACCGGCCGCGGCGCCTCCCGCACCTCCGCCCGCACCGCCGCTCCCGCCGGAGCCCGCCGCGGCCGCCACGCCCGCGCCCGCCGCCGTACCGGCACCGGCCGCCCCCGCCGCCAGGCCGCCGGCCACCTTGACGGAGAACCCGGCGGCGAACCACCCGATGGCCGCCACCGGCAGCAGCGCCCGCAGCCGGGTGTTGACGTCGGCGACCTCCAGCGCAGCCGTACGGCACCGGGCGCAGTCCTCCAGGTGCTTGCGCAGCCCCCGCTCGGCCCGCATCCGCAACCCGCCCCGCGCGTACGCGCCGAGCCGGTCCGCGTAGCGCGCGCACGACCCGCCGGAGGTCAGCGACGTACTCACGTGCGCCTGCAGAAACGCCTGCTTCAGCCCTTCACGCGCCCGATGCGCGAGCACCGCCGTGGCGTTGGCGGTCAGCCCGAGCAGCGGCGCGACCTCGCTGGGCGACTCGTCCTCGACCGTGGTGTGCCACAGCACCGTCTGCCAGCGCTCCGGCAGGCTGCGGAACGCCTGCACGGCCAGCGACTGCTCCGCCTCCCGCATCGCCAGCACGTCCGCGCCCAGATCGAGCGTGTCGTCGTCCGACGCCAGGGAGCCGCGCGCCGCCGACGCGGCGAAGACCGCGAAGTCCTCGACCAGCTGCTCCCGGCGCGTGGTCCTCGCCCATGCCGCCGCGACCCGCCGAACCGTCGTCAGCAGATACGCCCGCACCGCCGAGTTGGGCCCCGCGCCGCCCCGCACCGCCTGCAGGGTGCTCGCGAAGACCTCGTTGGTGAGGTCCTCGGCGGTGTGGTCGTCCCGGCAGCAGCTACGGGCGTACCGCCGGACCGCGGCCGCGTGCCGGCGGTACAGCTCCTCGTACGCCACACTCTCGCCGGACCGCATCCGGGCGACCAGCTCGATGTCGGACGGCGGCACGTCGACGACCGGCTCCTCGACGACGATCTGCTCGTCGGGAGGGGCGTCCGAGACGCCGGAGCCGGAGGCGCCGGAACCCCGTAGGCCGGAGGGCTGCGCGTCGGCCGGTGGTGTGCCGGACGGCCGCGCACGCGAGGACCGCGCCCCGGACCGCCGCGCGTGCGAGGGCCGCGCCCGCCCGGACCGGGCGTCGGACCGGGCCGCCTGCGCCGAGGAGCCGGCAAGGGTGCCCTGGCCGCCCTCCCGCTGCTGAGGCACGCTCGGACCGTCAGTGGAGCCGCGACCGGACATCCGGCGAGAGAGCGGCGAGCCCGCTTCCTCACTCCCGCGTGGTTCATCCCGGCCGTCAACGCCCATAGCGGCGGCTCCTGTACACGCCAGCGCACCCGAACACCGTAGAAGCGTGGCACAGTGTCGGCCGTCACCACCGCGACAGACGCATCAACCACTCATCCGGGGCGCCCTGGAACACCTGGAGCAGTGGCCGCCACCCGAACGGGGAAGGATTTTCCGAACGCGCCCAATGCGCATTGGGCGCGCCCGTCATGAAAACGCTCGCCCGCGGGCTCGCGCCGACTACGCGGCCATCACTCCGACGGCCGGGACCGGAGCCCCTCCAGGAGGATGTCCAGGAGCCGCGAGGAAGCGGCCGCCTGCTGCACCGCGTCGGGCAGCGAGGGCGCGGCCGTCGCTATCACCAGCAGCACATCGGCCACCGTCACATCGGCGCGCAGCTGACCCGCGGCCCGTGCCCGGTCCACCAGCCGCCCGACGACCTCCAGCAGCGCCGCCGCGCCCGAGTCCTCACGCTCGACGACCGGCGCGGACCGCTGCTCGACCAGCCGCAGCTCGTGCAGCTGGCCCCCGGTGGCCCCCGGCTGCCGCTGCTGCGGCACGCGGGCCTCGATCTGCTCCTCGCCGTCCACGTCGACGCCGACGCGCAGCACCTGCGGCGGCAGCAGCCGCCCCGCGCCCGAGGCCACCGACGTGCGCAGGAACCGGGAGAGGGCCGACCACGGCTCGTCCTCCTGGCCCAGCGCGGTCCGCGCCTGCTCGGTCAGCCGGGCCGTCTCCTCCTCGGCTATGCGCCGTACCAGTACGTCCTTGCTCGGGAAGCGGCGGTACACCGTCCCGACACCGACCCGGGCCCGGCGCGCCACGTCCTCCATCGGCGCCCCGTACCCCAGCTCGCCGAAGACCTCGCGAGCCGCCCGCAGGACATGTTCGAGGTTGCGCTGCGCGTCCACGCGCAGTGGAGTGCTCCGGCCGCCGTTGGCGTCAGCGGACGCGACAGCGGTCGACCAATGAGAGCCCTGAATGTGCATATGTGATCCCCCGGTTATGACGTCTCCCCCCGGAGACTCCCCGCCCTGACTGTCGGAGCACGTCTCTGACACCCCGACGAAGTACGAACATAGTTGAGCCCAGGTCAAGAAAGAAGGGGTAGTTCCGCACAGGCCGTCCCCGATTGGAGTACGAGCCCCACCCGCCCCGTTCCCGCACCACCCCACAACCCCATGACACTCGGCCTGACCTGCTCCTTTGTTCCTCGAACACAGGCCCCGGCCATGGAGGGATCAGCTCCGCGACCGGTCGTACATTTCATGGGGCCCTGTGGACAAACGCTCTTCGGCGATGCGTCATGGGAAGAAGCTGTGCCCGGCCGGGACGACCCGGCACCCCGGCCGCGGACCCCTCGGGCCGGGCGACATCGCGAGGAGGGGCCCTGGTGAAGGAACCGGCGCGCATTCTGATCGTCGGCGGTGGCTACGTCGGGATGTACACAGCTCTCCGGCTCCAGCGGAAGCTCAAGCGGGACGAGGCGCACGTGACCGTGATCGACCCCGAGCCGTACATGACCTACCAGCCCTTCCTCCCCGAGGCCGCGGCCGGCTCCATCTCGCCCCGCCACGTCGTCGTCCCGCTGCGCCGCGTCCTGCCCAAGTGCCAGGTCGTCATCGGCGAGGCCACCTCCATCGACCACGCCAAGCGGACCGCGACCGTCAGCACCCTGGCCACCCGTCAGGACGCCACCGGTGCCCTGGAGGTGCACTACGACAGGCTGATCCTCGCGCCCGGCTCCATCTCCCGCACCCTCCCGGTCCCGGGCCTGGCCGAGCACGGCATCGGCTTCAAGACGGTCGAGGAGGCCATCGGCCTGCGCAACCACGTGCTCGAACAGATGGACATCGCCTCCTCCACCCGCGACCCCGACGTCCGCGACGCCGCCCTCACCTTCGTCTTCGTCGGCGGCGGCTACGCGGGCGTCGAAGCGCTCGCCGAGCTGGAGGACATGGCCCGCTACGCCGCCCGCTACTACCACAACGTGCGTCCCGACGACCTGAAGTTCATCCTCGTCGAGGCGTCCGGCCGCATCCTCCCCGAGGTCGGCGAGGAGATGGGCCGCTACGCGCTCCGCGAGCTGCGCGGCCGCAACATCGACGTACGGCTCGACACCCGTCTGGACTCCTGCGTGGACCGGATCGCCGTCCTCAGCGACGGCTCCCGCTTCCCCACCCGGACGCTCGTCTGGACCGCGGGCGTCAAGCCGCACCCCATCCTCGCCGCCACGGACCTCCCGCTCGACGGACGCGGCCGCCTCAAGTGCACCGCCGCCCTCACCGTGGCGGGCGTCGAACACGCGTGGGCCGCCGGGGACGCGGCGGCCGTCCCCGACGTCACGGCGGAGGAGCCGGGCAAGGAGTGCGCCCCCAACGCCCAGCACGCCGTCCGCCAGGCCAAGGTGCTCGCCGGGAACGTCATCGCCTCACTGCGCGACCAGCCGCTGAAGGACTACGCCCACAAGTACGTCGGGTCCGTCGCCTCGCTCGGCCTGCACAAGGGCGTCGCGCAGGTATACGGCCAGAAGCTCAAGGGCTACCCCGCGTGGTTCATGCACCGCGCCTATCACCTCAGCAGGATCCCGACCTTCAACAGGAAGGCGCGCGTCCTCGCCGAATGGACCCTTACGGGTCTCTTCAAACGTGAGATCGTCTCGCTCGGCTCGCTGGAGAACCCGCGTGCCGAGTTCGAACTCGCCGCGGACACCGGCCGCCACCCGGAAGCGAGTTGAGGCCTTTCCCGGCGCCTTCGCGGAGCCGGGAACTCCCCGACAGGTGGCCGACGTCTGACGAATGTCAGTCCCGTCGGCCACACTGGTCGTGTGACCATGGGTGGGCTCGTATCTGCGAAGAGTAACGACGGCGAGGATTCGGACGTTTGCAGCATTCCCCCGGGGACAGGCCCCCGTACCGCCAACCGTGGCCCCGCGCCGGGCGCGCGGCCCAGCCACGACACGTCGCCGAGCTGGCCCGGAACGACTCCGCGAGGTAACCGTCCGTGAACTTCACCCGCTGGAGCGCCCGACTCCCAGGAACGCAGCGCCGGGCCGCCGCCCGCGCCGAACGCATGGAGCGCGCCGACCGGGCCGCCGCACCCCAGCCCGTGCCCGCGGCCGCCGGCTCGGTGCCCGCCGCCCGCGCCGAGACCACGCCGGCCGCCCCGCCCGGCCCCGACGACCCCGTCCCCAGCCTCGCCGGTCTCTCCGTCCACGACATCCTCGGCCAGGTCCCCGCCCTCGCCGTCGTCGTCTACGGCCCCGACCACCGCCTCGCCTACGTCAACGACGCCTACGCCACCCTCTTCGGCCCCCGCACGCCAGGCACGCCCGCCCGCGAGGCCCTCCCCGAGCTGACCGAGCTCGGCCTGCTCCCCCTGATGGACCAGGTCCTGCGCAGCGGCCGGCCCCGTACGGTCAAGTCCCGCCGCGTCAAGGCCGAAGCGCGTACGCCCGGTGCCGCAGCCGACACACCGACGGCCACGGAGCCCGACACCCGCCACGGGTACTACACCTTCACCTGCTCCCCGATCGAGGTGGGCCCCCACGACGCCACCCAGCCCGGGGTGCTCGTCTTCGCCGCCGACGTCACCGACCAGGTCGAGGCGGCCGAGCGGCTGCGCGCGAGCGAGCGCCGCCAGCGCGAAGCCGCCGTGACCCTCCAGCGCAGCCTCCTCCCGCAGGAGCTCGAACAGCCCGACGACCTGCGCGTCGCCGCGACCTACCAGCCCGGCGGCAAGGACACCGCCGTCGGCGGCGACTGGTACGACGTCATCACCCTCGGCGCCGGCCGTACGGCACTCGTCATCGGCGACGTCATGGGCCGCGGCGTGCGCGCGGCCGCCGTCATGGGCCAGCTCCGCACGGCCGTCCGGGCCTACGCCCGCCTCGACCTGCCCCCGCACGAGGTGCTCCAGCTCCTCGACGGCCTCGCCACCGAGATCGACGCGACCCAGATCGCCACCTGTGTCTACGCCGTCCACGACCCCAACGAGGGCCGCCTCGTCTACGCCTCGGCGGGCCACCTCCCCATCCTCGTGCGCGACCCCGACGGCACGGTCCGCCGCGCGGCCGAGCCCACCGGCCCCCCGCTCGGCACCGGCGGCTGGGTGCACACCTCCGGCACGGTGCCCCTCGGCCCCGGCTCCAGCGCCGTCCTCTATACGGACGGCCTCGTCGAGCGGCGCAACGAGGACATCTACGAAGGCGTCGAGGCCCTGGAGCGCGCCTTCGCCGGAGCCACCGGCTCACCCCAGGTCATGTGCGACCGGCTGATGCGCGCCCTCGGGGTGACCGACGAACACGACGACGACGTCGCGATGCTCGTCCTCCAGCACCCCGCCCGCACCGGCCACGACGCCGAGCTCTTCCACAACGCCGCCCTCGAACTGCTCGGCGGCGTCGAAGCGGCACCACGCGCGCGTGCCTTCGCCTCCGGCGTCCTGGTCAGCTGGCGCTTCCCGACCGAGCTGCGCGACCTGGGCGTCCTGGCCGCCAGCGAGCTCGTCGCCAATTCCCTCCAGCACGGCACACCACCCATGCGGCTGCGCCTGCGCCGCACCGACCGACGGCTGATCATCGAGGTCACCGACGGGGACGACCACCTGCCGCGGCGCCGTCGAGCGGAGCCAGCCGACGAGGCGGGCCGCGGCATCTCGATCATCGCGACCATCGCCTCGTCCTGGGGCTCACGGCGCACGCCGGGCGGCGGCAAGGCCGTCTGGTGCGAATTCGCCCTCCCCGCGGGCCACACATGACACGAGCGCCTGTGGCCCGGAAACGTTTCCGGGCCACAGGCGCTCTTCCATATATATGCGCGGCGGATTTATGCGCAGCGGCCGTTTGCTCAGTGGAGCCCTTACACGGAGACGGGCGTCCGATCGGTCTCCCCGACGACCACTGCCGCATCCACGACCTCGGTACGCGGAGCGGACATCCGCGGAGGGATCTCCTGCGCCGGGGTCAGCCGACGACCCATCCGCAGCGCCAGCGCACTGATGCCGAGTGAGCACACGACCAGCATCACGATGTACGCGACGTACATCCCGCCACCGGCCATCAGACCGCCCACCGCGGGGCCGACCGCCAGCGCCAGCTGCTTCACCAGGGCGAAGGCCGAGTTGTACTGACCGACCAGCCGCGCCGGCGCCAGGTCCGCCACCAGCGGGGCCATCGTCGGCGACAGCATCGACTCACCGATACCGAAGAGCGCGTACGTCGAGATCAACAGCGCGGTCGCCACACCGTGCGCGCCCGGCACGAGCCCCGAGACGCCCGCCGCGATCCACGCCACGGTCCATATCAGCCCGACCAGCGCGATCACCCGGCTCCGGCGCCGCCGCTCGACCAGCTTCAGCACCACGAACTGCGCCAGGACGATGGCGGCCGTGTTCGCCGCGAGAGCGATACCGAGCGTCGCGGGCGAGATCCGGGTCACCTCGACGGCGAAGGCCGCGAGCCCCGACTCGAACTGTCCGTAGCAGGCGAAGAACATCACGAAGCCCAGGACGCACAGCTGCACCATGGCCCGGTCCCCGACCAGGGTCCGCCAGCCACCCTTGGCCGACGCGTCGGTCGGCACGGCGTCCTCGACCTTGGGCACCTTCGGCAGACGCACGGTCGCGATGGCGGCGCCCAGCACCAGGAACATCACGGACTCGATCGCGAACAGCCGCACGAAGCTCGACGGGTTCGACGTGTCCACGAGCTGCCCGCCCAGCAGCCCGCCGACGCCCAGACCGAGATTGTTCATGAAGAACTGCATCGCGAAGGCGCGCGAGCGCGTGGCCGGCGTCGAGCACCACACGATCATCGTGGCCAGCGAGGGCTGGATCACCGCGATACCCGCACCGAGCGCGGCGGCCGCGGCGACGACGAGCGACTGGCTGTCGGCCAGACCGAGCCCCATGGAGCCGATGGCGGCGGAGACCGTACCGGCGATGGCGACAGGCAGCGGGCCCCGCCGGTCGATGACCCGACCGGTGAAGGGCAGCACGATCAGCGCGGCCACGGCGAAGGTCGCGAGCACGATGCCTGCCGTACTCGCGCCGAGGTTCCGCACCTGAGACACATAAATGAACAGGAACGGAACCGTGAAGCCGTTGCCGAACGCGCTCAACGCGTTGCCCAGCTGGATCCGGCGCAGCGCTGCGCCCATCGCGGTGGTCACACTCACCTACCTAGGTCGAGAGAAGGGAAAGGGAAGAAGGCGGACAGTCCAAGCCTGAAGACTTCAACTGTAAACTTCGAAGCTAAAGAGTACACATCAAAGGGCTTTAGTGCCAATCAGTCGTGTCATACTGCGGCTCATGGCTGACACCCCCGGCACCCGCGAGCCGAGCCTCGACGAGCAGATCGCGGCCTACCAGCGCGAGTTCCAGGACCTCGATCCCCAGGTGGAGAAGGTCGTCTCCGCCCTCAGCCGCCTCAACCGGCGCATGAACGTCGCGTACGGGCGGCAGACCGGCGAGCTCGGACTGAGCAACGCGGAATTCGAGGTACTGAAGGCGCTCGTCCTGGCCGGCGACCCCTACCGCATGGGCCCCGGCGACCTCGCCAAGCGGCTCGGCCTCACCCCGGCCGCGATGACCCATCGCATCGACCGCATGGTCGCGGAGGGACTCGTCACCCGTGAGCGCGACGAGAGCAACCGGGTGCGCGTCATCGTGGGCATCACCGAGGCGGGCCGCGCCAAATGGCTCGAGGCGATGCGGCTGGCCTCGGTCTTCGAGGAGGAGCTCCTCCAGGACCTCTCCGGCGAGGAGCGGGGCAGGCTCGGCGAGATGCTGACCCGCCTGCTGCGCCGTGTGGAGACGGCCCAGCCGGACGCCGGCGGCCGCCTCAGCGACCTGGACTGAAGCCGTACGGGCGGTCAGCACCTGGGCGGTTGACACGGGTGGGGGCCATGAGTAATGTTCTCCGGGTTGCCAGACGGGCCTTACGGCTCCAAGGCAGCCACTCAAGCCGCACCGGCGGCAATCTCTACTGCATGACCCCTGAACGGGATGGATTTCGGCGTGCCGAATTCCGGACCGGGCGCCGATTAGGAGCCGCCGGGGAAATACGCTAAAGTAGTGATCACGCCGGAAGGCGCGAAACAAACCCCGCTCCAACAGGGGGCCGGAAACGGAATTCGGACCGACTGCTTCTTCTGGAAGCGGGGGGCACGGAAAACGGATCTGGTAAGGTTGGAAACACGAAATACCGAAGGGAAGCGCCCGGAGGAAAGCCCGAGAGGGTGAGTACAAAGGAAGCGTCCGTTCCTTGAGAACTCAACAGCGTGCC
>NZ_JBFBBD010000030.1:0-78152 GCF_040689515.1 Streptomyces sp. NPDC051173 | reverse complement strand
TCCTCAAACTCCCCCAGCTACCGCTGGGGGAGTTTGAGGACGCGCCCGCAGGGCGCTGGGGTCCGGGGTCTCCCCGGTTTCGGGAAGGGGCGGGGCCGGGGAAGAAACCAACCGCTAGCGGCTGCGGCGGCGCCGCGCCATCACCAACGCCCCACCCCCCACAGCCACAAGCACGGCCGCCGCCCCCACCACATACGGCGTGGCGGAGCCACCACCCGTCTCGGCCAGCCCCTTCGCGGCCACCGGCTCCGCCGGCGTACGCTTCGTCGGCGCCGCGCCGGCCGGCGTCTCGCACGTCGTCTCCGCCAGCGTCACCGAACCCCGCACATCGGCCACGTTCAGCTTCAGCGGGTTGACCGAGACGTCGAGCGCCAGCGCGCTCGCCGCCGCCGTGCGGGAGGTCGTGGTCGTCCTGGACAGGTCCAGCCGCACGTCGCCGACGCCGGGCACCGCGACCTTCGTGGGGCCGTTCGGGGTGAGCGTGACCTTTCTGCCGAGCACCGAGACGCTGCCCAGGAGGTTCGAGGTGGCGGTGGGCTTCCCGCCCGCCTCGCACACGGCCGTGGAGGTGACCTGCTGGACCTCGATGAGCGGGAGGAGCGGCAGGCCGGGGACGTGCACCCGGGCGTGGACGAGACGGGCGTAGCCCTCCGCCTTGTTCCGGTCGGCGGTGGCGCGGGCGGTGGCGGCGTCGGCGCGCAGGACGTCGACGGGTTTGCCCTTCTCGACGCCGTCGAGCGTGACGGTGAGGGCGGTCTTGTCCGCGTCGGCCGGTGCGTGGACCTCGTTCAGGGAGGCGTGGAGCGGGACGTGGACGGTCTTGTCGAGCAGGGCGACGTCGAGTCCGGTGCGCAGGACGGCCGCGCCGGACTTCCCTTGGCCGCCGGAGCCGCTCCCGGAGCCGCTTCCGGTGGCGTGCGCGGGTCCGGCGACGACGGTCGCGGTCGGCGCGCCGCGCAAATCTCCCGTAGTTCGCCGAGCACGGAGTTCACCAGCGGGTCGTGGTAGACGTCCGCGACGCGTGCCAAGTGCTCGTGTTCCTCGGCCGGATCGGAGCTGACGGTGATCACGATGCTGTCCGCGTACGGCGTCGGCACATGGCCGGTGGCCTGGTTGGCCAGGCCCCGGCGGAGGGCCGCCGCCTCCACCACCGCGGCCAGGCCGCGCTCGTCCAGGGCGGCGGCGCTCGCCTTCTCCCGGGCGATGTCCAGGGTGGCCGCCTCGACATGGCGGCGGATGCCGCGCTGGATGTCGCGGATCTCGGCCATCTGCCGGTTGGCCCGCCACTCCAGGTCCGCGAGGGGCCAGCGGCCGGTCCAGCGGCGCTCCGCGAGGGTGACCTCCGGGGCGTGGGCGGTGACATCCTGCCACAGCGGCTGGAGTCGGCGCAGCCGCCGCCAGGCGGCCACCCGCGGGCCCGCGGCGGGCAGCGAGAAGCCGACGAGGACGAGCAGCGCGGCGATCGAAGCGCTCATCGGGGCCACGCCGTTGGACAGCCAGTACGCCTCGTGGCCGCCCCAGCTCAGCACGAAGCCGACCAGCTTGCACAGGCAGTACAGCAAGCCCAGCCAGCAGCCCGCGGCGAGCGTGCGCAGGCCCTTGGAGAGCCAGGAGCGGCCCAGTTGGGCGGCGTAGCGCGGGCAGAGCGCGCCGAGCCCGGCGAGGCTGACGCCGAAAATGGCCAGATACAGCACCAGGAAGGCGACCACTCCGGGCGCGTCGGCGTAGGCCGTGCTGAAGTCGCGGGGGTGCTCCACGGAGTCGGGCCTGCCGACGGCGAAGCAGACGATGGCCGCCGCCCACGCCACGGACACGGCGACGACCGCGAACCGTGAGCGGGCCGCCGCCCGGGCCCGGGCCGCCTCCTCGCCCCGGCTGGTCCAGCGCAGCAGCAGCACCGTGGCGCCGGACGCGAACAGCACGACGGCCGAGTAGAGGAAGACCATGGCCAGGTTGGCCACGCCGGTCAGCCGGTCGAAGGCGCGGTAGACGCTGGGCGCGGAGAAGAGGAAGACGACGGGCAGGCCCGAGGTCATCAGGGCGGTCAGCCCGAGGTCCACGTTGCCCCGGTCGCGGAACCAGGCGCGGGTCTTGTAGCCGACGATGACCCAGGCGACGGCGCTGAAGGTCAGATAGAGGACGTCAAACACCGGTGACGCCCCCTTCCCGCAGCTGTTGGCGCACGTGCTGGAGCGCCGGGCCGAGCGAGGCCGCGAGCTCGGCGGCCTCCCCCTCCAACTGCGTGTCCTGGCCGGGCGGCGGAGGCACGATCTTCTCCATGAGGAGGGTGCCGAGGATCTCGGTCTCGCGCTCGGTGAGGTTGTCGTAGCAGTGGTGCCGGGCGAGGCCCATGGTCAGGCCCATCCGGCGCATGGCGGTGGCCACGTCGACCGACGGCGTCCACACCTTGAGGGCGTCCTCGGTGACGGCCGGGTCCTGGTCGTGGCCCAGCAGCAGGTGGCCGACCTCGTGCAGCACGATGTGGACCTGGTGCCAGGGCGAGGTCTTCTGTTCGTAGATGACCCAGAACGCGTCGTCGGTGGTGGCCGTCATGCCCGAGACGACACCGTCCAGGCTCATCGGGATCAGGCGGATGGGCCGGCCCACGCGGCGCGAGACGACCTGGCACAGGCCGTGGAGGTCGGTCGACGCGGGCAGCGCGAGCTCATGGATGAGCTGCTTGCAGCGGCGTCGTATGCGCCCCACTCGCATGCCTGCACCGTCCTCGTCCTCGGTACGCCGCCAGTAGGTGAAGAGCTGGTCATCCGCCGTGACGGTCACGAGCTCTCCTCACCACCCGCGTCGGGCGGGTCGGCCGGAAGGTTCATCTGCTGCCGGAACTGGGCAATGATCGTGTTGAGGCTGTCCTGGACCTCGGGCGGCAGCCCCACGGAGCGCAGGGCTATCGCGCGGACGCGCTGATCCCTCATGGCGACGAGGAAGCGGACCTCCTCCTCGACCCGCTCGGCCTGGGAGGCCGAGAGGTCGCCCATCAGATAACCCACGGGCACCGCGAAGAATTTCGCGAGAGCGCGCAGCACGTCCGGACTGGGGTTGGCGCGCCTGCCGTTGCGCAGCATCGACAGATACTGCTCGGTGAGCCGCACCCCGCCGTATTCCTCGGTCCCGTGGCTGATCTCGTCGGCCACGTGACCATTGGTGTACGGCGCCCCCGGCGGATGCATGTTCGCGAACAGGTAATTGAGCCGCTCCGCGAGCGGGCTGCCCATCTCACCTGCCGACCTGTCGCCCCCGACTGCCATCTGCTCCGTCCTCACGAGCTGTCCCCATGTCACCTCACGGCCAGTTAAGCCCGAGGTGGCTACGAGGAGCATCCTGTCACGGGACAACGCCTGACACTAGTCCGCCCGGTGTTCTCCTTGCGCGAACGACTTAACCACGAGTTGATATCGAGTCTTCACCCCGATTCCCTCGCGCGTTCCGCTCCCCGTGCCCGGCCCGTCTCCGGACGCGGCGCCGACGCCCGAACACACGTGGCTGGTTCCGGTCATATTCCGGTCGTCCCGGTGAATCCCGGCGCGCCGGGCCCTCGTTCCCTCCGGCTGTCCGTAGGACGATGACACGCTCGTCCCGCACATGGCCCGGAACCCCTGGCCCCTCATGCGGGACAACGGCGAGCCGAACGAGAGGAATCCGTTCATGAACAGATTTCTGAGACATCTCGCCCTTCGGGGCGCCGCCGCCCTGCTCCTCGGCCTGCCGGCCGCCGTGGTGCCCGGCACCCTCGCGGCCGCCGCGGGGCCGCCGCCCGGCGCCGCGGCGGCCGACGCCTACTGGACGCCCCGGCGGATGGCGTCCGCGCTGCCGGTGGTGACCGGCAAGCAGGCGCCGCCGCCCCCGGCGGTGGAGGAGGAGCGGGCCGAGGGGGGCGGCGTGCCGCCCAGCCACCCCTTCGACGGGCTGCCGCAGGTGGGGACGTTCTTCTGGACCGACGGCAAGAACACCGGCCGCTTCTGCGGCGGCACGGTCGTCCGCAGCCCCGATCGCGACCTGGTGATCAGCGCGGCCCACTGCCTGCGCTCCCCCGACCCCAAGCGGCACCTGTCGTTCGTGCCGCAGTACCACGACGGCCTCAAGCCGCACGGTGTCTTCCCCGTCGAGAGCATCTACATCGACCAGCGCTACTACGACCGGGGCACGGACGGCGGGGCGCGCTGGGACTACACGGTGGTGCGGCTCGGCCCGCGCTCGGACGGCACCGAGGTGCAGAGCGGCGTGGGCGGCTTCGACTTCGCGATCGGCACCGGCTACACCCACCACGACGTGCGGCTGATCGGCTATCCGGGCAGCAGCGACGCGAAGTACCCCAAGCCGATCGACTGTTCCTCGTCCACGCACCGGTACACCAGCACCGACCCCAAGGCCCCGGGCGACTTCCTGGAGATCGCCTGCGCGGGCTATGTGGGCGGTACGTCGGGCGGGCCCTTCCTGGTCCCGGATCTGACGGGCTATCTGCTGATCGGTGTCATCGGCGGCTATCACACGGGCGGGGACACCCCCGACATCTCGTACAGCTCGTACTTCGACGACGATCTGCTGGACCTGTACCTGCACGCGGTCGAGGGTGACCCGCCCGCGGGCCGGTGAGACGCCGACGGCGTCCGTGGCCCTCCCGGCCACGGACGCCGTCGTACGGAGCGCCTGCTACTGCCCGACGGGCGGGCGGTGGCGGCGGTGCGGGTGGCGGGTCAGGGTGTAGCCGCCGATGGCCGCGAGGGCGCCGAGCACGGCGCCGCCCACGGTCCACGCCCAGCGGTCGGACCACCAGCTGCCGTTCCAGCCGCTCTCCGGCTCCTTCAGGGCCACCGCGTGCAGCGGGGCACCGAGTTCGCCGCCCTCGGCACTGGAACCGCCCATGTCCTTCACGTCGGCCTGGACCTCCGCCTTCACGGGCAGGCCGAGGTCCTGGTCGGGGCCGTCCGAGACGGTGAGGCGGGCGTAGTACGCGCCGGGGAGCGGGTCGTTCGCCCAGCGCTCGGACCACGGGCGGACGGTGCGCAGCGTGCAGGTCAGGGTGACCGAGGCGGCGTCACCCGCCGCCCGCTGCGTGGGCTCGCCCGAGGCACACGCCTGACGGCGGCGCAGGCCGTCGAAGACGTCGAGCTGCCACGTGGCCGCGCCGTGCCGCCGGGACGCCTCCGGCAGCTGCACGGTGGTCTTCACGCTGGCCCGCTGCCCGGCGCCCGCGGGGAACTGCCAGTAGAGGTAGTCACCGGTCGAGGCGGTCGCCGTGGCCTTCTGCCCCTGCTCGACGGGCGTGGCGGTACGGAAGGTGGTGCCGGCCTCCGTCGGGGCGTCCCCGTCCTTCGCGGAGGCGCTCGGGCCCGGGCTGTCGGCGACAGCTCCGGCGGCCGAGGCGGACAAGGCCGCGCCGGCCAGCAGCGCGGCGGCCATCACACGGGTTCCACGCATCAGTTCGCCCTCCACACAGCGACGCGCCAGCGGGACACCCAGCCCCACACCAGCCCGGCGAGCAGTCCGGTCACGGCCAGCACGGCCAGCAGCACCCAGCCCCGGCCCAGGCCGAAGGCGGCCAGGTCGGAGGGGTTGTCGGGGGCCTTCACCAGATCGACGGCCAGCTCGACGGGCAGGCCCGGGTCACGCTTGACGGACGGTGGCGCGGAGAAGGAGTTGGAGACCTCCAGACAGACCGTCCGGGCCTCCTTGTCCTTCTTGTCCTTCGCGATCGGGTAGCGCAGCCCGGACGACATCACATCCGTACGCCCGCTGCCCGCGTCGGAGCCGCGGACGAGTTCCTGGCCGTTCTCCCCGACGGCGCGCACGAGCACGCCGTAGTCGCGGTCGACGGCGCGGTCCGCGCCCACGCTCACCGAGGTGCGCAGCTCCTGACCGGGCTTCACCTGCACGCGGTACCAGCGGTGCTCGGCGAAGGTCTCCCGGTCGGTCCAGATCCCGGCGCCGAGCTCGGGCGCCTTGGCGCACTCGGCCGCGCCCTGCACGGGCTTCGGGGTCACGACGGGAGTGTCGGCGCGGCGGACGATCTGCTTGATCTTGCCCGACAGCTCATCGGTGTGCTGGACCGAGGTGAAGGTGCCGCCGGTGGCCTCGGCGATGCAGGTGAGCTGCTCACGCGTCTTGTCGTCGTGGGCGAGGCCGAGCGTGTCGACCGTCAAGTGCGTACCCTTGGCCGCGAGTTCGCGGGCCACGTCGCACGGGTCGGGCTGGCCGCAGGAGTCCTCGCCGTCGGTGATGAGGACGACCCGGCGGGTGCCGCCGTCGGTACCGAGGTCCTGGTCGGCGCCGCGCAGCGCGTAGCCGATCGGCGTCCAGCCGGTGGGCCGCAGGGTGGCGACGGCCGCCTTGGCCTCCGTGTGGTCGACCGGTCCGACGGGGTAGAGCTGCTTGCTGTCGCGGCAGCCGATCTCCTTGTCGTCACCGGGGTAGGTGGCGCCGAGCGTGCGGATGCCGAGCCGCACGCCCGCGGGGACGGCGTCGATCACTTCGTTGAACGCCTGCTGAGCGGCCGCCATGCGCGACTGGCCGTCCACGTCCCGGGCCCGCATCGAGCCACTGACATCCAGTACGAGCTCGACCTTCGGGGAGTCCTTCGAAGGTCCGTCGGCGGCGCTCGCCGGGGCGGTTCCTGCGGCGAGCGCGGCGAGCAGAGCGCATGCGCTCGCCGCGAGCCGTCTTGTGATGATCATCCGAAGATCCTAGTGAGGGACGGGCTGCCGCCCCAAAACGGAGTGCGGGAGCGGGCTCGCGGGTGGAACCGTGGGCTCCGCCCCCGGACCTCCGGACCCGGTTCCGCCGCATGTCCCCGGGCGCCGGACGGGCTTGACGCGCCGCCACCTTGCGGTACGTACGGCACATCCCGCCCGGCCGGCGCCCGGGGGCCCGCGGACGGGCTACTGCTCCTCGCCCTCCAGCTCGCCCTCCGTCTCCAGGAAGGCCCGCTTCAGCGCGTCCAGCGTCGCGGCGTCCGGCTTGGCCCACATACCCCGGCTCTCCGCCTCCAGGAGGCGTTCGGCGATGCCGTGCAGGGCCCAGGGGTTGGCCTCCTGGAGGAAGGCGCGGTTCTCCGGGTCGAGGACGTACGTCTGGGTGAGCTTGTCGTACATCCAGTCGGGCACCACACCGGTGGTGGCGTCGTAGCCGAACAAGTAGTCCACCGTGGCGGCGAGTTCGAAGGCGCCCTTGTAGCCGTGGCGGCGCATCGCCTCGATCCAGCGGGGGTTGACCACGCGGGCGCGGAAGACGCGGGACGTCTCCTCCACCAGAGTGCGGGTGCGGACCGTCTCCGGGCGGGTGGAGTCGCCGATGTACGCCTCCGGGGCCTTGCCCTTGAGCGCCTTCACGGTCGCGACCATGCCGCCGTGGTACTGGAAGTAGTCGTCGGAGTCGGCGATGTCGTGTTCGCGGGTGTCGGTGTTCTTGGCCGCGACCGCGATCCGCTTGTAGGCGGTCTCCATCTCCTCGCGGGCCGGGCGGCCTTCGAGCTCGCGGCCGTAGGCGTAGCCGCCCCAGACGGTGTAGACCTCCGCGAGGTCGGCGTCGGTGCGCCAGTCACGGCTGTCGATGAGCTGGAGCAGCCCGGCGCCGTACGTGCCGGGGCGGGAGCCGAAGATGCGGGTGGTGGCGCGGCGTTCGTCGCCGTGGGCGGCGAGGTCGGCCTGCGTGTGGGCCCGTACGAAGTTCTGCTCCGCCGGCTCCTCCAGCGCGGCGGCCAGCCGTACGGCGTCGTCCAGCAGGCCGATGACGTGCGGGAAGGCGTCGCGGAAGAAGCCGCTGATGCGCAGGGTGACGTCGATACGGGGGCGGCCGAGCTCCGCCAGGGGGATCGGCTCCAGGCCGTTGACGCGGCGGGAGGCGTCGTCCCACAGCGGGCGGATGCCCAGCAGGGCGAGGGCTTCCGCGACGTCGTCGCCGGCGGTGCGCATGGCGCTGGTGCCCCACAGGGACAGGCCCACCGACGTCGGCCAGTCGCCGTGGTCGGTGCGGTAGCGCTCCAGGAGCGAGTCGGCGAGGGCCTGGCCGGTCTCCCAGGCCAGGCGGCTGGGCACGGCCTTGGGGTCGACGGAGTAGAAGTTGCGGCCCGTCGGCAGGACGTTGACCAGGCCGCGGAGCGGCGAGCCGGACGGCCCGGCGGGCACGGATCCGCCGGCGAGCGCGTGCACGGCGTGGTCGATCTCGTCGGTGGTGGCGGCCAGGCGCGGCACGACCTCGCGGGCGGCGAAGTCCAGGATGTCCGCGACCCCTTGGGGCTGCCCCTCGGCGACGCGGGAGACGGCGGCCGGGTCCCAGCCGGCGTCCTCCATCGCCTGGACGAGGGCGCGCGCCTTCTCCTCCGCCTCGTCGGCGGTGGTGCGGGTGGCGGCGGACTCGTCCAGGCCGAGGGCCTCGCGCAGGCCGGGCAGGGCGGCGGTGCCGCCCCAGATCTGCCGGGCGCGGAGGATCGACAGGACGAGGTTGACGCGCTCGGGGCCGGTGGGCGCGCCGCCCAGCACGTGCAGGCCGTCGCGGATCTGGGCGTCCTTGACCTCGCACAGCCAGCCGTCGACGTGCAGCAGGAAGTCGTCGAAGCCGTCGTCGTCGGGGCGGTCCTCCAGGCCGAGGTCGTGGTCGAGCTTGGCGGCCTGGATCAGGGTCCAGATCTGGGCGCGGATGGCGGGCAGCTTGGCCGGGTCCATCGCGGAGATCGAGGCGTATTCGTCGAGGAGCTGTTCCAGGCGCGCGATGTCGCCGTAGGACTCGGCGCGGGCCATCGGCGGCACGAGGTGGTCGACGAGGGTGGCGTGGGCGCGGCGCTTGGCCTGGGTGCCCTCGCCGGGGTCGTTGACGAGGAAGGGGTAGACCAGGGGCAGGTCGCCGAGGGCGGCGTCGGGGCCGCAAGCCGCGGACAGGCCCGCGTTCTTGCCGGGCAGCCACTCCAGATTGCCGTGCTTGCCGAGGTGGACCATGGCGTCGGCGCCGAAGCCGCCGTCCTCGCGGGTGGCCGCGATCCAGCGGTAGGCCGCGAGGTAGTGGTGCGAGGGCGGCAGGTCGGGGTCGTGGTAGATGGCGATGGGGTTCTCGCCGAAGCCACGGGGCGGCTGAATGAGGATCAGCAGGTTGCCGCGGCGCAGGGCCGCCAGCACGATGTCCCCCTCGGGGTTGCGGCTGCGGTCGAGGAACATCTCGCCGGGCGGCGGGCCCCAGTGCTCCTCGACGGACTCGCGCAGCTCCTGCGGCAGCAGGGCGTACCAGCGCTTGTAGTCGGCGGCGGGGATGCGCACGGGGTTGCGGGCGAGCTGTTCCTCGGTGAGCCACTCCTGGTCGTGGCCGCCGGCCTCGATGAGGGCGTAGATCAGCTCGTCGCCGTCACCGGACTGGAGGCCGGGGACGGGCTCGGTGCCGAAGTCGTAGCCTTCCTCGCGCAGTCGGCGCAGCAGGGCGACGGCGCTGGCGGGGGTGTCGAGGCCGACGGCGTTGCCGATGCGGGAGTGCTTGGTGGGGTAGGCGGAGAGCACGAGGGCGAGGCGCTTCTCGGCCGCCGGGATGTGGCGCAGCCTGGCGTGGCGCACGGCGATGCCCGCGACGCGCGCGGCACGCTCGGGGTCGGCGACGTACATCGGCAGGCCGTCCTCGTCCACCTCCTTGAAGGAGAAGGGGACGGTGATCAGGCGGCCGTCGAACTCGGGGACGGCGACCTGGGTGGCGGCGTCGAGCGGCGAGAGCCCCTCGTCGTTCTCCTCCCAGGCACTGCGCGGCCCGGTCAGGCACAGGGCCTGGAGTACGGGTACGTCGAGCGCGGCCAGCGCGCCCGCGTCCCAGGACTCGTCGTCGCCGCCCGCGGAGGCGGCGGCGGGCTTGGTGCCGCCGGCCGCGAGCACGGTGGTGACGACGGCGTCGACGGTGCGCAGGGCGTCGACGAGCTCGGCCTCCGGGGCGCGCAGGGAAGCGACGTAGAGCGGCACCGGGACGCCGCCCGCGTCCTCGACGGCACCGCAGAGGGTCTCCACGAAGCCGGTGTTGCCGCTCATGTGGTGGGCGCGGTAGTAGAGCACCGCGATGCGGGGGCCGCCGGCGTCCACGCGCGGGGTGCGCTCCAGCGGGCCCCAGGTGGGGGCGGGCACGGGCGCCTCGAAGCCGTGGCCGGTGAGCAGCACGGTGTCGGAGAGGAAGCGGGCGAGCTGCCCGAGGTTGGCGGGCCCGCCGTGGGCGAGGTAGGCGTGGGCCTCGGCGGCGATGCCGATGGGCACGGTGGAGTGCTCCATCAGCTGGGCGTCGGGCGCCTGTTCGCCGGTGAGCACGACGACGGGGCGGTCCCCGGCGAGGAGCGTGTCGAGGCCCTCCTGCCAGGCGCGGACCCCGCCGAGGAGGCGGACGACCACGAGGTCGGTGCCCTCCAGGAGGCCGGGGAGGTCGTCGAGCGCGAGCCGGGCGGGGTTGGCGAGCCGGTACGGGACCGGGCCTCCCGAAGCGGCAGCCGCGCGGGCGCTGAGCAGGTCGGTGTCGGACGTCGACAGGAGAAGGATCACGCGGCGCTCCCCAGGGCATCGTGGGTCGCCCGGGGCGTGCTGAACCGGAATGTGCGCATGCGGCGGCAGCCTTCCTCGGGGTCCGCGCCCCGGGCGGTTGGAGGACGGCGGGAGTTCCTGACTCGCCCGGCATGGCTGCCGGGCTCACAGTGGCGGGACCGTGCCGGAGTCCCACCGGCTTCCTCCCCTGACGCCGTCGCTGGCGTTCGGTCCGGGCCGGACCACCTGGGCCGACCCTTCCGTGAGCATAGTAAGCGCTGGCGGGCGCCGTAGGGGCCGGTGCGCGGAGCGCGGTCGTCGGTATGCTCGCCGCCATGTCCGTCACCCCCACATCCGCCTCGGACCGGGATAACTCCGGCGGCGCCGCCGTACCCCCGAAGGGGTCCGTCCGCACAGGCGGTGACGCCTGTCCCGGCGCGCTGCGGCTGCACGCCGCGGACGACGGCGCGCTGGCCCGCGTCCGGCTGCCCGCCGGGCTTCTGACGCACCGTCAGGCCGAGGCGCTGGCAGGGCTGTCCGAGGAGCTGGGCGACGGGCACCTCGACATCACCTCGCGCGGCAACGTACAGCTGCGCGGCCTCGCCGACGGCTGCGGGGGCGAGCTCGGCGAGCGGCTGCGCGCGGCCGGAATGCTGCCGTCCGAGCGGCACGAGCGGGTGCGCAACACCGTGGCGTCACCGCTGTGCGGCCTGGACGGCGCCGGGCACGGCGATGTCCGTTCCTGGGCACGGGAACTGGACCGCCTGCTGTGCGCGAACCCGGACGTGACGGGCCTTTCGGGACGCTTCCTCTTCGGTCTGGACGACGGCCGGGGCGACATCACGGCGCTCGGCCCCGATGTGACATTGATCGCAACCGAGGGCGGCCAGGCCCTGCTCGGCTACGGAACTTCCGCCTCCGGCCTGCGGATGGCCGCCGCGCACGGGCCGCGGGCGGCCGTGCTCGCGGCGGAGGTGTTCCTGGACGCGGCGCGCGGGAGCGGCGCCACCGCCTGGCGCGTCAAGGACCTGCCGGAGGAACACCGGCCGCGCGTCGGCGCGTTGGCGCACCGGCTCGCCACCGCCGGGATCGTCTCCGCACCCGCCACGCTCGCGCCGCCACCCGGCGCTCCGGTGGAACCGGGCCTGGTCACCGGCCCGTACGGGCACACCGCGCTCTCCGTGGCGGCGCCGCTGGGCCGGCTGACCGCCGCTCAGTGGCGGCTGGTCGTCCGCACCGCCGCCGAGGACGGTGCCGGTGAGCTGCGTGTGACACCCTGGCGCGGCATCGTCGTGCCGGGCCTGCCGGCGGATACGGCCGCCGACCGGCTGGCCGCCCTCGCCGACGCCGGTCTCGTCACCTCCGCCGCCTCCCCCTGGCACCGCGCGGGCGCGTGCGCCGGCCGCCCCGGCTGCGCGAAGTCCCGCGCGGACGTACGGGCGGACGCGGCGTCCTGCCTCGCGGACCAGTACACCGGCGGCCTGCCGGTGTACTGGTCCGGGTGCGAACGAAGGTGCGGTCACCCCTCGGGGGCCTGGGTGGACGTCCTGGCGACCGGCGACGGGTATGAAGTCGCCGTACGGGGCGGCACCGCGGACGGCGCGGCGCGCACGGTGACGGCGGCGGAATCGGCGGCGGCGGTGACGGCGGCGCGCGAGACGACGTGACCCGGCCGGCCGTGCCGCACACCACAGACCCACAGAGCGAAACCAGCAAGCGAGGCGAAGTGTTCGACTACGAGAAGGACGGCGCGTCCATCTACCGCCAGTCCTTTGCCACCATCCGCGCCGAGGCCGACCTCGGCGCGCTGCCGCCGGACGTCAGTCAGGTCGCGGTGCGCATGATCCACGCCTGCGGGATGGTCGATCTCGTACGGGACATCGCCTACAGCCCGCGGGTCGTGGCCCGCGCGCGCGAGGCACTGCGCGCCGGAGCGCCGATCCTGTGCGACGCGAACATGGTCGCGAGCGGCGTCACCCGCAAGCGGCTGCCCGCGGACAACGAGGTGCTCTGCACCCTCGCCGACCCGGCCGTGCCGGAGCTGGCCCGCGAGATGGGCACCACGCGCAGCGCGGCCGCGCTGGAGCTGTGGCGGGACAGGCTCGACGGGGCCGTGGTCGCGGTCGGCAACGCGCCGACGGCGCTGTTCCGGCTGCTGGAGATGGTGCGCGACGGCGCCCCGCGCCCGGCGGCCGTCATCGGCATCCCGGTGGGCTTCATAGGCGCCGCCGAGTCCAAGGACGCGCTGGCCGACAGCCCGTTGGGGCTGGAGTATCTGGTGGTGCGGGGCAGGCGGGGCGGCAGCGCGATGGCCGCCGCCGCGATCAACGCGATAGCGAGCGAGGAAGAGTGAGCGAGCAGCAGACCACGGGCCGGCTCTACGGGGTCGGCCTCGGCCCCGGCGACCCGTCCCTGATGACCGTGCGTGCCGTCGAGGTCATCGCCTCGGCCGACGTCGTCGCCTATCACAGCGCCCGGCACGGCCGTTCCATCGCGCGCTCCATCGCCGAACGCCACCTGCGCGCCGACCACATCGAGGAACGGCTGATCTACCCCGTCACCGTGGAGACCACCGACCACCCCGGCGGCTACCGCGGCGCGATGGAGGAGTTCTACGAGGAGGCCGCGGCCCGGCTCTCGGCCCACCTGGACGCCGGGCGCAGCGTCGCGGTGCTCGCCGAGGGCGACCCGCTCTTCTACAGCTCGTACATGCACATGCACAAGCGGCTCTCCGACCGCTATCCCACCGAGGTGGTGCCCGGCGTCACGTCGGTCAGCGCGGCCGCCGCCGCGCTCGGCAGCCCGCTGGTGGAGGGCGAGGAGGTGCTGACGATCCTGCCGGGCACGCTGCCCGAGGAGGAACTGACGGCCCGTCTGGCATCGACCGACTCGGCCGTGGTGATGAAGCTCGGCCGCACGTTCCCGGCGGTGCGGGGCGCGCTGGAGCGCGCGGGGCGGCTGGCGGACGCCCGCTACGTGGAGCGCGCCACGATGGCCGGGCAGCGCACGGAACCGCTGGCGGAGGTGGACCCGGAGTCGGTGCCGTACTTCTCGGTGGCGGTGCTGCCGAGCCGCGTCGACGCGGCTCCGGCCCCCTGCGGGCAGGGCGAGGTCGTGGTGGTCGGGCTCGGCCCGGCGGGCCCGCTGTGGCTGACGCCGGAGGCCCGCGGCGAACTGGCGGCGGCGGACGACCTGGTGGGCTACAGCACCTACGTCGACCGGGTGCCCGCGCGGCCCGGCCAGCGCCGCCACCCCTCCGACAACAAGGTGGAGTCCGAGCGCGCCGAGTTCGCCCTCGACCTCGCCCGGCAGGGCCGCAGGGTCGCGGTCGTCTCCTCCGGTGACCCGGGCGTCTTCGCGATGGCGACGGCCGTGCTGGAGGTCGCCTCGGAGGACCCGTACCGCGAGGTGCCGGTGCGGGTGCTGCCCGGCATGACCGCCGCCCACGCCGCGGCCTCCCGGGCCGGCGCGCCGCTCGGCCACGACTACGCGGTGATCTCGCTCTCCGACCGGCTCAAGCCGTGGGAGGTCATCGCGGAACGGCTGCGCTCGGCGGCGGCCGCGGACCTGGTCCTGGCCCTCTACAACCCCGGCTCCCGCAGCCGGCTG
Source organism: Streptomyces sp. NPDC051173 (assembly GCF_040689515.1). NCBI lineage: Bacteria > Bacillati > Actinomycetota > Actinomycetes > Kitasatosporales > Streptomycetaceae > Streptomyces > Streptomyces sp. NPDC051173. The sequence continues at coordinate 64,062 of NZ_JBFBBD010000030.1, read as the reverse complement.
TGGCAGGTGGGCAAGGCGCGCGAACTGCTGCTGGAACACCGCACGCCGGACACTCCCGTGGTGCTGGGCCGCGACGTGGGCGGACCGGAGGAGAGCGTACGCATCGTGCGCCTGGGCGACCTCGACCCGGCGGAGGTCGACATGCGCACGATCCTCCTCGTCGGCTCGACCCAGACCCGCGCGGTGCGGCGCGGCGAGGGCGGCGGCGAGGAGGTCGTCTGGACACCGCGGCGGTACCCGGAACGGTAACGAGGGGGCGGAGCCCTCGGAGACCTCTGCGGGCTCCGCCCACCGGGGTGCGGCCGACGGGGCCGCGCCCACCGTGATGCGGCCGACGGGGCCGCGCCCACCGGGGTGCCCCGTGCGCTCGGTCCGCGACCGCGGGTCGCACGTGGCCGACCGCGCAGTTCCCCGCGCCCCTCACGGGGCGCGTCCCCGGACGGAGTCCAAGGGGCTCGGGGACGCGCGCTCGCACGGCGCGCCGGGGGGGCCGGGGGTCTCCCCCGGTTACGGGAAGGGGCGGGTAGGGGAAGAGCCCCGCAGCCAAGCCGCCGCGGCCGCCGGGTCAGCCACGACCGGCACACCCCGAGGCACATCAGGCCGCCGCACCACCACCACCGGCACCCCCGCCTCGCGCGCGGCGACAAGCTTCGCCGACGTCGCCGACCCGCCCGAGTCCTTCGTCACCAGCACATCGATCCGGTGCCGCCGCAGCAGCGAGCGCTCGCCGTCGAGCGTGAACGGCCCCCGCTCCAGCAGCACTTCCATCCGCGGTGGCACCGGCGGCTCGGGGGCGTCCACGGAGCGCATGAGGAACCACATATCCTCGAGGTGCGCGAAGGCGGCCAGCCCCATCCGGCCCGTGGTCAGGAACACCCTGTCACCCAGCGCGGGCAGTGCCCGCGCCGCCTCGTCCAGCGACGCGACGGAAGTCCAGCGGTCCCCCGGGCCCGCGGCCCACCCCGGGCGGCGCAGGGCGAGCAGGGGGACACGGGCATCCGCGGCCGCCTCCGCCGCGTTGAAACTGATCGTGCCGGCGAAAGGATGGGTGGCGTCGATGAGCGCGTCCACCTGCTGCTCGCGCAGCCAGCGGGCCAGGCCGCCGGGCCCCCCGAACCCTCCGATACGCACCTCCCCCGCGGGCAGCCGCGGCTCCGCGACGCGGCCTGCGAGAGAGCTGGTGACGCGCAGGGCCGGGTCCGCGGCCAGCTCGGCCGCGAGGCGGCGCGCCTCGGTCGTGCCGCCCAGGATCAGGACATGGCGCTCGGCGCTCACCGCGGGCCCTTCCGTTCGCTGTGCCCGTGCTGCGGCCGGGCGTTCGTGGTCCGGGGCCCACTCTACGGCCGGAGGCCACCGTGACTGAGACCGAGGCCGCGCCGCCCGCGGGCGGGCGTACGGCGCAGCTCGCGCACACCGGGCTGCGGCACGGCTGGACGACGGGGGCCTGCGCGACGGCCGCGACGACCGCCGCCTACACCGCGCTGCTCACCGGCGACTTCCCCGACCCGGTGACGATCACGCTGCCCAAGGGGCAGACGCCCGCCTTCGCGCTGGCCGCCGAGGAACTGGGCGGGGGCCGGGCGATGGCCGCGGTCGTCAAGGACGCCGGGGACGACCCGGACGTGACGCACGGCGCGCTGATCCGCTCGACGGTGCGGGTGCTGCCGCCCGGTTCCGGGGTGGTCTTCCGCGCCGGGCCGGGAGTGGGGACCGTGACCCGCCCCGGGCTGCCCCTGCCCGTCGGCGAACCCGCCGTGAACCCCGTGCCCCGGCAGCTGATGCGCGACCACGTCGCCGAGGTCGCCGCCCGGCACGGCGGCACGGGTGACGTCGAGATCGAGATCTCGGTGGACCACGGCGAGGAGATCGCCCGCTCCACCTGGAACCCCCGCCTCGGCATCCTGGGCGGGCTGTCGATCCTGGGCACCACGGGCATCGTCGTGCCGTATTCCTGCTCCGCCTGGATCGACAGCATCCGGCGCGGTGTGGACGTGGCCCGGGCGGCGGGCCGCACGCACGTGGCAGGGTGTACGGGTTCCACGTCGGAGAAGGTCGCGGTCACCGTGCACGGGCTGCCGGAGGACGCCCTGCTGGACATGGGCGACTTCGCGGGCGCGGTGCTGAAGTACATCCGGAGGCACCCGGTGGACCGGCTGACGGTGGCGGGCGGTTTCGCCAAGCTGTCCAAGCTCGCGGCGGGGCATCTGGACCTGCACTCGGCGCGTTCGCAGGTGGACAAGGGGTTCCTGGCGGAGCTGGCCCGACGGGGCGGCGCGGACGCCGGTCTCGTGGCGGCGGTCGCCGCCGCGAACACGGGCCTCGACGCGCTCCAGCAGTGCGCGGCGCGTGGCGTGCCGCTGGGCGACCTGGTCGCGGCGACGGCGCGCGACGAGGCGCTCGCGGTGCTGCGGGGCGCGCCGGTCGCCGTGGACGTCATCTGCATCGACCGCGCGGGCACGATCGTCGGGCGCGCGGAACCCCGTGGCCCCGGGGCCCGTTGACGGGACCGGTCCGTACGCGGTGACTACAGCCGCACCAGGCCCAACTGCCGGGCGAGCCGCAGCAGGTCGTACGTCCACCACCCTTCCTGGATCCGGCCGTCACGGAAGGCGAAGACGGTGACGCCCGTCATCTCGACGTCCCGGCCGGTCGGCGCGAGGCCCATGAACTCGCCGGTGTGCGTGCCCCGCCACGTCCACGACGTGGCCACCTGGTCGCCCTCCGCGAGCTGGCCGTGGAGCGCGAAGTGGAAGTCGAACGCCTGGCGCCAGCTGACGACGTCTTCCTTCATGACGTCGGAGCCGATCCCGGTGTCCGTCTCCTTGCCGATGTCGTGGTGGTGGTAGTCGGCGGCGAACAGCTCGTCGACGAGACCGAGGTCGCCCCCGACGGCGATGTCGTCGAAGAAGCGGCGGGCGGTTGCCTTGTTGAGCTGCTCGTCACGGACGACTTCGAGGTCCGTGAAGGCGGGCTCCCCCTCGCAGAGGGCGACCATCTCCTCGAAGATGCGGTTGGTCTCCGGGAGATCGGAGTTCTTCATCGCGTCCTCGTACGAGGGGAACTCTATGATCTCCACATAGTGATCGCCGTCGGAGCGGTCCCGGCCGACGACGGCGTGGGTGGCCGTGCGCTTGCCCTCGGTCGCCTCGACCCACTGGTCCATGAGCCGGCTCATGTCGTCATAACTACGGGTCTTGCAGTCCACTATCTGCATAAATGCCATAGCGGGGTCACCTCCCGGGTGATATATCCAGGTTAGACCTGGCACGCCCACCCGGGACGCGCGGAGAGGCTACGCGGGGGTAGCCACGCCTCAGCGGGCGCGGGTCGTGGAGTAGAGGTGACTGTCCGGGAACTGCTCCGCCGCGAGCGCCCGCCCGACGATGATGACCGCCGTCCGCACCACACCCGCCTCCTCCACCTGTCCGGCGATGTCGGCCAGCGTGCCGCGCAGGACGAGTTCGTCGGGGCGGCTGGCCATGGCGACGACGGCCGCGGGGCAGTCGGGGCCGTAGTGCGGGAGGAGTTCGGCGACGACGCGGTCGGCGTAGCGGGCCGCGAGGTGCAGGACGAGCAGGGCGCCGCTGCGGCCGAGCGTGGCCAGGTCCTCGCCCGCGGGCATGGGGGTGGCCTGCTGGGCGACGCGCGTGAGGATCACGGTCTGGCCCACGGTGGGCACGGTCAGCTCCCGGCCGAGGGCGGCGGCCGCCGCGGCGAAGGAGGGCACGCCGGGCACGATCTCGTACGCGATGCCCGCCGCGTCCAGGCGGCGCATCTGCTCGGCGACGGCGCTGAAGACGGCGGGGTCGCCGGAGTGCAGCCGGGCGACGTCGTGCCCGGCCTCGTGCGCCCGCACGAACTCGTCCGTGATCTGGTCCAGGTTCAGCCGCGCCGTGTCGACGAGGCGGGCGTCCGGCGGGCACTCGGCGAGGAGTTCGCGCGGGACGAGGCTGCCCGCGTAGAGGCAGACGCCGCAGCGGGCGAGCGTCCGCGCGCCGCGCACCGTGATCAGGTCGGCGGCACCGGGGCCGGCGCCGATGAAGTACACGGTCATGGCTGGAGGTCTCCTAAGCGGTCTTGTGGAAGTTCCGGTGCGGTACCGCGCCCGTAAGGGGCGCGGGGAAATGCGCGACGAGCCCCCACCGGACCGCACTTCCGGCAGAACGCTCAGGCGGGGGGTCCGGCCGCGGGCGTCTCAGATCCCCGCCACCGCGTCCGCCCGCTTGACCGCCGCCCACTGCGTCACCGGCATGGCCTGCCGCCAGCCCGTGAAGCCGCCGACGGGAACGGCGCGGGAGACGGCGAGGCGGGTCAGCTCGCCGCCGTGGCGCCGGTACCACTCGCCGAGCAGGGCCTCGGACTCCAGGGTGACCGTGTTGGCGACGATGCGCCCGCCCTCGGGGAGCGCGTCCCAGCAGGCGGCGAGCAGGCCGGGCGCGGTGAGCCCGCCGCCGATGAACACCGCGTCGGGCACGGGCAGTCCGGCGAGGGCCGCGGGGGCCGCGCCGGTGACGACGCGCAGCGCGGGCACGCCCAGGGCCTCGGCGTTGCGGGCTATGCGCCCGGCCCGTACGGCGTCGCGCTCGACGGTGACGGCCCGGCAGGAGCGGTGGGCGCGCATCCACTCGATGCCGATGGAGCCGGACCCGCCGCCGACGTCCCACAGCAGCTCACCGGGGGCGGGGGCGAGTGCGGCCAGTGTCACGGCGCGCACATGACGCTTCGTCAACTGTCCGTCGTGCTCGAAGGATTCGTCCGGCAGGCCCGGGGTGAGCGGCAGGCGGGGCGCGCCGGGAGCGCGCAGGCACTCGACGGCGATCACGTTGAGCGCATCGCCGGGGGGCTGCCGCCAGTCGTCCGCCGTGCCCTCGACGCGGCGCTCGCGCTCGCCGCCGAGCTGTTCGAGCACGGTCATCCGGCTTGGCCCGAAGCCCCGGGCGGCCAGCAGTGCGGCGGCCTCGGCGGGGGTGTCCGCGCCGGAGCTGAGGAGGAGCAGCCGGCGCCCGTGGTGCAGGGCGGCGGTGAGCGCGGCGAGGGGGCGGCCGACGAGGCTGAGCACCTCGGCGCCGTCCAGCGGCCAGCCGAGCCGGGCACAGGCGTAGGAGACGGAGGAGGGGTGCGGCAGGATCCGCAGCCCGGCGGCGTCGCCGAGGACGTCCACGAGCGTGCGGCCGATGCCGAAGAACATCGGGTCGCCGCTGGCGAGCACGCAGACCCGGCGCCCGGCGTGCCCGGCGAGGAGCCCCGGCACCGCCGGGCGCAGCGGCGAGGGCCAGGCGACGCGCTCCCCCGCGCACTCGGCGGGCAGCAGGTCCAGCTGCCGGGGGCCGCCGATCAGCACGTCGGCGTGGCGCAGCGCCTCCTGGGAGACCGGGGCGAGGCCGGGCCAGCCGTCGGCGCCGATGCCTACGACGGTGACGGGGGCGTGGCTCACGGGGGCGCACCTCGGTATCTGCGGTGGTCAGGGGGCACCGGAACTCTACTGACCTGGGGAGACGGCGGAACAGCCGGGACCTTGTTGCATAGGATGTGCATTTACTAATGACTGGCAGGAGGCGTGACGTGGTGCGTTCACCGGTGGTGCTGGGGATCGAGTCGTCCTGCGACGAGACCGGCGCCGGTCTGGTCCGGGACGGGGAGCTGCTGGGGCACGCGGTGGCCTCCAGCATGGACGAGCACGCGCGCTTCGGCGGCGTCGTGCCGGAGATCGCCGCCCGCGCGCACGTGCACGCGGCGGCGCCCGTGGTGCGGGCCGCGCTCGCCGACGCCGGGCTGTCGATGGGCGACATCGGCGCGGTGGCGGTGACCACGGGCCCCGGGCTGTCCGGTGCGCTCCAGGTCGGCGTCGCTGCCGCGAAGGGCTTCGCGTACGCGCTGGGCGTGCCGCTGTACGGGGTGCACCACCTCGCCGGACACGTGGCCGTGGACACCCTGGAGCACGGCCCGCTGCCCGATCCCTGTGTGGTGCTGATCGTCTCCGGCGGCCATACGTCCCTGCTGCTCGTGCGGGATCTTGCGCGGGACCCGATCGTCCACCTCGGTGACACGCTCGACGACGCGGCGGGCGAGTGCTTCGACAAGGTCGCCCGGGTCTTCGGCCTGCCGTATCCCGGCGGGCCCGCCGTCGACCGGGCGGCGCGCGAGGGAGATCCGCGCGCGGTGGCGTTCCCCCGCCCGCTCACCGGGCCCCGGGACGACCCTTACGCCTTCTCGTTCTCCGGCCTGAAGACGGCCGCAGCGCGCTGGGCGGAGCAGCACCGGCAGACGGGCCTGCCGCTGCCCGTCGCGGACGGCGCGGCCTCCCTCCAGGAGGCGGTGGCGGACGTCCTGACCCGCAAGGCGGTCGCCGCGTGCGTCGAGCACGGCGTGGGCACGCTGGTGGTGGTCGGCGGTGTGGCGGCGAACTCACGCGTGCGCTCCCTGGCGGAGCAGCGGTGCGCCGCCGCCGGCATCGAGCTGCGGGTGCCGCCCCTGCGGCTGTGCACGGACAACGGCGCGATGGTCGCGGCGGTCGGCGACCTGCTGGTCCGCGCGGGCGCGGAGCCTGCGCCGCTGGACGTGTCGATCGACCCTTCGGCTCCGCTGGAGTACGCGGCCCTGCACCCCCGGGCGGTGGCGCGCGTCGCGTAGCCGCGGTGACCACGAGAAACGCCGGGCGGGCCGGAAGATCCGGCCCGCCCGGCGTCGTGGTACCAAGTTCTGGTTACCAGTTCGACTTCCCGTAGTCCTTCAGGAAGCAGCCGTAGAGGTCCTCGCCCTCTTCGCCGCGGACGATCGGGTCGTAGACCCGCGCCGCGCCGTCGACGAGGTCCAGCGGTGCGTGGAAGCCCTCCTCGGCGAGCCGGACCTTGTCGGGGTGCGGGCGCTCGTCGGTGATCCAGCCCGTGTCGACGGCCGTCATGAGGATGCCGTCGCTCTCGTACATCTCCTGGGCGCTGGTGCGCGTGAGCATGTTGAGCGCGGCCTTGGCCATGTTGGTGTGCGGGTGGCCCGCGCCCTTGTAGCCGCGGCTGAACACGCCTTCCATGGCGGAGACGTTCACCACGTACTTCCGGCGGGCCGCGGAGGCGGCCATGGCCGGCCGCAGCCGGCTGATGAGGATGAACGGCGCGGTCGAGTTGCACAGCTGCACTTCGAGCAGCTCGACCGGGTCGACCTCGGAGACGGTCTGGATCCAGCTGTTGGTGTCGTGCAGGTCCGGGACGAGTCCGCCGGCGTCGATGGCGGTGCCCGCCTCGATCCGGGCGAGCGACGCCGAGCCGGAGACCAGCGCGAGCTCCGTGACGTCCTGGGCGGTCAGGCCCTCGCCGTCGCGGGGGGCCGGCAGCGCGGCGACCCGGTCCACGGTGCCGCTGCCGAAGGTGCCGATCACCTCGGCGGGCGGCAGCTCGCCCGCGGGCAGCGGGGCGGACTCGGCGGCGACCAGCTCGCTGTACGCCTGCGGGGAGCGGCGCACCGTCTGGGCCGCGTTGTTGATCAGGATGTCCAGCGGGCCCTCGGCCGCGACCGAGTCGGCGAGCGCGACGACCTGCGCCGGGTCGCGCAGGTCGATGCCCACGATCTTCAGCCGGTGGATCCACTCGTCGCTGTCGGGCATGGCCTTGAAGCGGCGGATCGCGTCGTTGGGGAAGCGCGTGGTGATGGTCGTGTGGGCGCCGTCGCGCAGCAGCCGCAGGGCGATGTACATGCCGATCTTCGCCCGGCCGCCGGTGAGCAGCGCGCGCTTGCCGGTGAGGTCCGTGCGGGCGTCGCGGCGCCCGCGGTTCTCGGCGGCGCACTCGCGGCACAGCTGGTGGTAGAAGGCGTCGACCTCGACGTAGCGGGCCTTGCAGATGTAGCAGGAGCGTGGGCGCTGCAGGATGCCCGCGATCTCGCCGAGCGTGCTGGAGCTGGGCAGGACGCCCTGCGTCTCGTCGTCGATGCGCTCGGCGGAGCCGGTGGCAGTGGCCTCGGTGACGGCCTTGTCGTTGGCGGTCTTGGCGGCCCGGCGCTCCTGGCGGCGGCGCTGCTTGACCGTGCGGTAGATCCCGGCGGTGGCGCGGCGGATCTCGATCGCCTGCGGGTGGTCGACCGGCAGCTCGTCGAGCTCCTCGAGCACGCTCAGGCAGACCGCCATACGCTCCGGGTCGATGCCCGACTGGTGGACCGCACCGTCGCGGCTTTCTTCTGTGACCGTCATCGGCGCTGTCGTTTCCCAGTTCTTCTGATCTATTGAAGCTTCGAAGAACTGTACGTAGGCGGAGCCTGTCAGGACAAACCCGAGCGCGGAACATCACACGATCCGGGTGCACCCGCCCCTGACGCGAGTAACGAGCCACTCACCGTGGGTCACGACCGGCACGGCGGCACAACGGACGTCCGCGAGCCCGCCGGGGCCCGCGCGGACACACCCGGCCCGGCGGCGGAAGACGCCTTTCCGGAAAGGGAGTTGAGTATTCACGAAGCGAACTCCCTTACTCGCCAAGCCCCCTCATCGCCATTCCAGGGAAAGCCCCACCACCCCCGCCAACCCCGAATGCATTCCATATGACTTATTGAGCTTTCCGGGTTAATTATGGTGTTCGGAGCCGATATTGGGCGAATCCCTTTGGATTCTCCGGCAACAATTGCCGCTCAACACCCATGAGAAAGGTTTAGCCATGTCGCGTATCGCCAAGGCCGCCGCCCTGACCCTCGCCACCGGCGTCGCCGTTGCCGGCGCCGCGGGAATCGCTTCCGCAAACGCTGGAGCAGAGGGCGCGGCCGTCGGCTCCCCCGGCATCATCTCGGGCAACGCCATCCAGGTGCCGATTCAGATCCCGCTCAACCTCTGCGGCAACACGATCGACATCGTCGGCCTGCTGAACCCCACCTTCGGCAACACCTGCGCCAACGTCGACGAGGAAGAGCACTTCCACAGCCACCACGGCGGTCACGGCCACGGCGACCACGACCGCTGGTAACCCGCCTGCGCGGAGCGCTTCCAGCCGACCGCATCCGCGCACCCCGCGCCGGGGAGGGGTCACAGTCAGCCGCCGGAGTCCTCACCTGCGCGTTCGTGGCGCCCATCATGGTCATCATGGTGGGCGCCACCGCCATGTGCGGCTTCCTCGCCACCGGGGTCGGCGGGCTTCCTCCTGGGGTGCTGGGCACCGGGCAGGTCGGGGATCTCGACGATCGGCGGCAGATCGGGGGTCAGGTGGGTGTGGCCGGACGTCATGGTGATACGCCTCCTGCCGTGCGGGAACTGCCGAGGAAATGCAGGTCTACGGAATGCCGCCGCACCGGGAGTGCGTACGACCCCCCTCTTTCTCCCCCCGCGCTCACCCCGGAGCGGGGCTGCGGCCTGGCGGTGCGGCCGCCTGTCCGAGCAGTTCCCCGCGGAGCCGGGCGCAGGTGCGGCTGAGGATGCGGGAGATCTGCATCTGGGAGACGCCCAGCCGGGCCCCTATCTGCTTCTGGGTGAGGTTTCCGAAGAAACGCCAGTACAGGACGTATTTCTCCCGCTCGGGCAGCGCGCTCAGCAGCGGTTTGAGCGACTGCCGGTCGACGACCAGGTCCAGCGCGCGGTCCACCCAGCCCAGGGTCTCGGCGAGCGGGAGGTCGTCGGCGCCGAGAACCGGGTGGTCCAGCGACAGCGTGTTGTGCACGCCCTCGGCGGCGAGGCCGCGGAGCACTTCCTCCATGGTCAGCCCGGTCTCCGCGGCCAGTTCGGCCGGGGTGGTCCGGGTCCGCGCGTCCCGGTGCACCAGGACCGTCTGCGCGGTGCGGACGGCGGTGCGCAGCTCCTGGTCGCGGCGGGGTATGTGCACGGACCAGGCGTGGTCACGGATGTGGCGCTTGAGCTCGCCGTTGATGGTGGGGACCGCGAAGGTCTCGAAGGCGTGGCCGAGCCCGGGGTCGTAGCGGTCGACGGCGTTGACCAGCCCGAGGGCGGCCACCTGGCGCAGGTCGGCGGGGCTCTCGCCGCTGCTGCGGAAGCGCAGGCTGATGCGCTCGGCCATGGGCAGCCAGGCGGCGATCACCTCCTGCCGGAGGCGGTCGCGCTCCGGGCCGGGGGGCAGGGCCGCCAGGAGCACGAAGGCGTCGGCCGTGTCGGGGGCGTCGCGGGTGCGCCGCCGGTGGGTCGTCTCGGCCATGGTCACGCTGCTCCCTCGCTCACGCGCACGCTCTCGCCGTGCGCGGGCGGCGCCGGTCAGGAGCCGGTGCCACCGTTCCCCGAGGCTCGGGCGGCCGTTGCCGGCCACGATCACCCCAGCATCACGCGCGTCAGGGGTTTACGCGACTCGGAGCAGTTCCGTACGCACTCACGGTGACCGCCGTTTCCTCCGCCGGGCACCGGGTACCCGGCCGACCGCGAGGCGCGTCCGCCACCGCACTGGAGGCCCCATGACCACGCACCCCCACACCACCGAGCCGGGTACGGGCGGGCTCGGCGACGCCGAGGTGGCGGCCCTGGACGCGCACTGGCGCGCGGCCAACTACCTCTCCGCCGGGCAGATCTACCTGCTGAGCAACCCCTTGCTGACCGTCCCGCTGGAGCCGGAGCACATCAAGCCGCGGCTGCTGGGGCACTGGGGCACCACCCCCGGCCTCAATCTGATCCACACCCACCTCAACCGTGTGATCACGGCACGGGACCTGGACGTGCTCTGCGTCTGGGGCCCCGGGCACGGCGGGCCCGCGGTGCTCGCCAACTCCTGGCTGGAGGGCAGCTACAGCGAGGTGTACCCGGACGTGAGCCGGGACGCGGAGGGCATGACGCTGCTGTTCCGGCAGTTCTCCTTCCCCGGCGGGGTGCCCAGCCACGTCGCCCCCGAGACACCCGGTTCGATCCACGAGGGCGGCGAGCTCGGCTATTCCCTCGCCCACGCGTACGGCGCCGCCCTCGACAACCCCGGCCTGCTGGTCGCCTGCGTCATCGGGGACGGCGAGGCGGAGACGGGACCGCTCGCGACGTCCTGGCACGCGAACAAGTTCCTCGACCCCGTGCACGACGGCGCGGTCCTGCCCGTGCTCCACCTCAACGGCTACAAGATCGCCAACCCCTCGGTCCTCGCCCGTCTCCCCGAGGAGGAACTGGACCGGCTGCTGCGCGGATACGGCCACGAGCCGCTGTACGTGTCCGGTGACGACCCCGCCCGCGTGCACCGGGCACTGGCCGCCGCCCTCGACCGGGCCCTGGACCACATCGCCACCGCGCAGCGCGTGGCCCGCGAGGAGGGCGTGCCCGACCGGCCGCACTGGCCGCTGATCGTGCTCCGTACGCCCAAGGGCTGGACCGGCCCCGCCGAGGTCGACGGGTTGCCCGTGGAGAACACCTGGCGCGCCCACCAGGTCCCCCTCTCCGGGGTCCGGGACAACCCCGAGCACCTGCGCATGCTGGAGAGCTGGCTTCGCTCGTACCGGCCGGAGGAACTCTTCGACGCTCAAGGGCGGCCGCTGCCGCAGGTGCTGGAGTGCGTACCGCGCGGCACCCGGCGGCTCGGCGCCACCCCGCACGCCAACGGCGGCCTGCTCACCCGCTCGCTGCCGCTGCCACCGCTGGAGCACTACGCCGTGCCCGTGGACAAGCCCGGCACCGCCCTGCACGAGCCGACCCGGGTGCTCGGCCGCCTCCTCGCACAGGTGATGGCCGACACCGCGCAGCGCAGGGACTTCCGGCTCGTCGGCCCGGACGAGACGGCGTCCAACCGGCTGGACGCCGTCTACGAGGCGACCGGCAAGGCGTGGCAGGAGGCGACCCTGCCCACCGACGAACACCTCGCCCACGACGGCCGGGTGATGGAGGTGCTCTCCGAACACCTCTGCCAGGGCTGGCTGGAGGGCTACACCCTCACCGGCCGGCACGGCCTCTTCTCCTGCTACGAAGCGTTCGTGCACATCGTGGACTCGATGGTCAACCAGCACATCAAGTGGCTCAAGACCTCCCGGTCCCTGACCTGGCGCCGCCCCGTACCCTCCCTCAACTACCTGCTCACGTCGCACGTCTGGCGCCAGGACCACAACGGCTTCTCCCACCAGGACCCCGGCTTCGTCGACCACGTGCTCAACAAGTCGCCCGACGTCGTCCGCGTCTGTCTCCCGCCGGACGCCAACACGCTCCTGTGCGTGACCGATCACGCGCTGCGCAGCCGCGACCGCGTCAATGTGATCGTCGCGGGCAAGCAGCCCTGTTTCGACTGGCTCACCCTGGACGAGGCCCGCGCGCACTGCGCGCGCGGCGCCGGGGTGTGGACCTGGGCGGGCACGGAGACCGGCGAACGGCCGCCCGACATCGTGCTCGGCTGCGCGGGCGACGTCCCCACCCAGGAGGTGCTGGCCGCCACGGACCTGCTCCGCCACCACCTCCCCGGACTGGCCGTACGGGTCGTCAACGTCGTCGACATGACGCGCCTGCTGCCGAAGGAGGAGCACCCGCACGGGATGTCCGACCCGGAGTACGACGCGCTGTTCACCGCCGACCGGCCGGTCGTCTTCGCCTACCACGGCTATCCGTGGCTCATCCACCGGCTCACCTACCGCCGCGCCGGCCACGCCGGCACGCACGTGCGCGGTTACAAGGAGGCGGGCACGACGACCACCCCCTTTGACATGGTCGTCCGCAACGACCTGGACCGCTACCGCCTGGTCATGGACGTCATCGACCGGGTGCCGGGCCTGGGCGTGCGCGCGGCTCCGGTCCGGCAGGCGATGGCGGACGCCCGTACGCGGCACCACGCGTGGATCCGCGAGCACGGCACGGACATGCCGGAGGTACGGGACTGGACGTGGTCCGGCGGAACGTAGCGGAACACGGACGCCGTGAACCGGACCTGAAAGCACCCTGAGGACAACGGAGTCGACGCGCGGCGGCGAGACGCGCGTCACATGAACGGCATCTTGACGGCGCGCGTGTGTAATCGATTACCTGAGGCCGCACGGAATCGATCACATCCCCCGTATCCGACGGAGCGCCATGGCGAACATCAAGGACGTGGCCGAGCGGGCGGGCGTGTCCGTCGCCACCGTCTCCCGGGTGCTCAACGGCCGTTCGCCCGTCGCCGGGACCCGTGACCGCGTCCTCGCGGCCGTGGCGGAGCTCGGCTACCGGCCCAACGTGGTGGCCCGCGCGCTGCGCACCGCCCGCACCCGCACGCTGGGCCTGGTCATCAGCGACCTCCGCAACCCCTTCTTCACCGAACTCGCCGACGCCGTCGAGCAGGAGGCCCGCCGGCTCGGCTACAGCCTGATCATCGGCAACGCCGGGGAGAGCCCGCGCCAGCAGGACGACCACATCCGCACCCTCCTGGACCGGCGCATCGACGGCCTGCTGGTGAGCTCCGCGGGCACCGGCTCCGCCATGCTCGGCGAGGCCGTCGCCTCCGGCACCCCGCTCGTCCTCCTCGACCGCGCGGTGCCCGGCGTCGCCGCCCCGTGCGTACGGGCCGAGGGCCGCCAGGCGCTCACCGACCTCGCCGCGCACCTCGCGGGGCTGGGGCGGCGCAGGCCCGCTGTCATCGTGGCCCCCGCCGGGACACCCATCGGCGAGGAGCGGCTGGAGCTGTTCCGGGCGGCCCTGGCCGGGCACCGGATCGACCTGCCCGCGGAGCGGATCGTCTCCTCGCCGGACCTCTCCCCCGCCGGCGGGCAGCGCATGATGCGGGACCTGCTGGACCTGCCGGAGCCGCCGGACGCCGTGCTGGCCACGGACAACCTGATGGCCTTGGGCGCGCTCGACGAGGTACGGGCGCGGGGGCTGCGCATCCCCGGCGACGTGGCGCTGGTGGCCTTCGACGACGTGCCGTGGTTCGCGCACACCGATCCGCCGCTCACCGCGATCGCCCAGCCGACGCGGGAGCTGGGCCGGGCCGCCGTGCACACGCTCCTGGAGCGGATCGAGGGCCGCGAGGCCCCGCCGGTGCTGCTGCCCGCGCGGCTGGTGACCCGCCGCTCCTGCGGCGAACAGGCGCCGCGGACCGGCGGCTAGCCGGCGTCCGGTGGGCCGGCGCCGCGCAGCGGTGGTGCGGACGGCGACCACCCGCACCCGACCACAAGATCCGCCGAACTGATCCGCCGAAACAGATCCGCCGAACAGGGAGGACAGCGCATGACCGGCGTCGAAGACGACGCTCCGGCCGGTGGCCGGGAGCTGCTGCGGGTGGAGGGGGTCACGAAGTCCTTCCCCGGCGTGCGGGCGCTGGACGGGGTGGACCTGAGCCTGCGCGCGGGCGAGGTGCACGTCCTGCTGGGTGAGAACGGCGCGGGCAAGAGCACCCTCATCAAGATGCTCTCCGGCGCCCACCGCCCCGACGCGGGCCGCATCCTGGTCGACGGGCGGGAGGTGGTCATCCGCTCCGCGCAGGACGCCGAGCGCCTCGGCATCGCCACCATCCACCAGGAGTTCAACCTCGTCCCCCAGCTCACCGTCGCGGAGAACATCTTCCTGGGGCGGCAGCCGCGCACCGCGCTCGGTCTCGTGGACCGGCGCGCCATGCGGGCCCGCGCCACGGAGCTGCTGCGCCGCGTGCGCCTCGACGTCTCCCCCGCCACCCCGGTCTCCGAACTGGGCATCGCCCGGCTCCAGATGGTGGAGATAGCCAAGGCGCTCAGCCTGGACGCCCGCGTACTGATCATGGACGAGCCGACCGCCGTGCTCACGTCGGAGGAGGTCGCGACCCTCTTCGGCATCGTCCGCGAGCTGCGCGAGAGCGGCGTCGGCGTCATCTTCATCACCCACCGTCTGGACGAGATCGCCGCGCTCGGGGACCGGGTGACGGTGCTGCGCGACGGGCGCTCGGTGACGGAGGTGCCCGCCGCGACCGACGAGGACGAGCTCATCCGGCTCATGGTCGGCCGCGACATCGCCGAGCAGTATCCGCGGCGCCGCCCCGAGGAGCCGGGCGCGCCCCTGCTGAGGGTGCGCGGGCTGACCCGTGGCGGAGGCCGGGGACCCGGCTTCACCGACGTCGGCTTCGAGGTGCGGGCCGGTGAGGTCGTGGGGGTGGCGGGGCTGGTGGGCGCGGGCCGCACCGAGGTCGCGCGGGCGCTGTTCGGCGTGGACCGCTACGACGCGGGCACGGTCGAGGTGGACGGCGAGGCTCTGGCCCGCGGTGACGTACGGGCCGCGATGCGGGCCGGGCTCGGGCTCGTCCCCGAGGACCGCAAGGGCCAAGGCCTGCTCCTGGACGCCTCGTTGCGCGACAACCTCACCCTGGCCCGGCTCGACCGCGACACCCGCGGCGGGTTCGTGGACCGGCGGGCGCAGCGCCGCGAGGCGGCGGCGGTGGCCGAGCGGCTCAAGGTGCGGATGAGCGGCCTCGAGCAGTCGGCGCGCACGCTCTCGGGCGGCAACCAGCAGAAGATCGTCATCGGCAAGTGGCTGCTGGCGGGCACCCGGCTGCTGATCCTCGACGAGCCGACGCGCGGCATCGACGTCGGCGCGAAGGTCGAGATCTACCGGCTCGTCAACGAGCTGACGGCCGCGGGCCGCGCGGTCCTGATGATCTCCAGTGACCTCCCGGAGGTCCTCGGGATGAGCGACCGGGTGCTGGTGATGGCCCAGGGCCGGATCGTCGGCGAGCTCGCGGGCGAAGAGGCCACGCAGGACGCGGTGATGGAACTCGCGGTCCGGGTGCCGCACACGGACAGGAACATGGATCAGAGCGCGATGGAGGGCTCCGATGTCGGCTGAGGTGCTTCGGGCGCCCGGGGTCACTCCCGGGCAGTGGTTCACGAGGGCGGTGCTCCGCAACGGCCCGCTGGGCGGGCTCATCGCCCTGGCCGTGGTGATGGCGGCGCTGTCCCGGGACTTCCTGGGCGGGCAGAACCTCCTCAACGTCGGCGTCCAGGCGTCGGTGACGGCGATCCTCGCGTTCGGCGTGACGTTCGTGATCGTGTCGGCGGGCATCGACCTCTCGGTCGGTTCGGTCGCCGCGCTCTCGGCGACGGTGGTCGCGTGGGCCGCCACGCACCAGGGGCTGCCGGTGGTGGTGGCGGTGCTGCTGGGCCTGGCGGTGGGTGTGGTGGCCGGGCTGGTGTCCGGCGCGCTCGTCGCGTACGGCCGGCTCCCCGCCTTCATCGCCACGCTGGCGATGCTGTCCGTCGGCCGCGGCCTCGCGCTCGTCATCTCGGGCGGCTCCCCGATCGCCTTCCCCTCCTCGCTCGGCCGGCTCGGTGACACCCTCGGCGGCTGGCTGCCGGTGCCCGTGCTCGTGATGGTCGCGATGGGGGCGATCGCGGCGCTGGTGCTGGCGCGGACGTACACGGGGCGGGCGATGTTCGCGATCGGCGGCAACGAGGAGGCGGCCCGGCTGTCGGGCATCGACGTCCGACGCCGCAAGCTCGTCGTCTACGCGCTTTCGGGGCTGTTCGCCGCGGTGGCGGGCATCGTGCTGGCCTCCCGGCTGACCTCGGCGCAGCCGCAGGCCGCCGTGGGCTACGAACTGGACGCCATCGCCGCCGTGGTCATCGGCGGGGCGAGCCTGTCCGGCGGCTCGGGCAAGGCGTCGGGCACGCTCATCGGCGCCCTGATCCTCGCGGTGCTGCGCAACGGCCTCAACCTGCTTTCGGTGTCGGCCTTTTGGCAGCAGGTCGCGACGGGCCTGGTCATCGCGCTGGCCGTGCTGCTGGACACGCTGCGCCGCCGGAGCGCGCGGTGAGGGGACGTACGGGAGCGGTGGCCACGGCGGCCGTGCTGGCCGGCGCCCTCGCGCTGAGCGGCTGCGACCGCGGCGGGCATACGGATCTGGGGCTCGCCCTGTCCACGATGAACAACCCGTTCTTCGTGGGCATCAAGAAGGGCGCGCAGGAGGAGGCGAAGGCCCGCGGCCTGAAGATCAACATCACGGACGCGCAGAACGACCCGGTGCAGCAGGTCAATCAGATGGAGACGTTCACCAGCCAGAACGTCAGGGCCGCGGTCATCAACCCCGTCGACTCGGACGCCGCGGTGCCCGCCGTGGGGGTCGCCAACCGCGCGGACGTGCCGGTGATCTCCATCGATCGCGGGGTCAACGGCGGCAAGGTCGGCTCGACGATCGCCTCCGACAACGTCGCGGGCGGGCGGCTGGCGGCGAAGACGCTCGCCGAATCGGTCGGCGGCAAGGGGAAGGTGGCGTTCCTGGAGGGCCTGCCGGGCACGTCGGCCGCCCGGGAGCGCGGCAAGGGCTTCGAGGAGGGCATCCGGGCCTACCCGGGCATCGAGGTCGTCGCCCGGCAGCCCGCCGACTTCGACCGCACCAAGGGCATGGACGTCATGGCGAACATGCTCCAGGCGCACGGTGACATCACCGGTGTCTTCGCCGCCAACGACGAGATGGCGCTCGGCGCGTCC
This sequence comes from Streptomyces sp. NPDC051173, assembly GCF_040689515.1. Taxonomy (NCBI): domain Bacteria; kingdom Bacillati; phylum Actinomycetota; class Actinomycetes; order Kitasatosporales; family Streptomycetaceae; genus Streptomyces; species Streptomyces sp. NPDC051173. The sequence goes on along the minus strand of NZ_JBFBBD010000030.1, from coordinate 46,769 downwards.
AAGGCGCTGGGTGCCCGCTCCGGCAAGGGCGTGAAGGTCGTCGCCTTCGACGGCACGCCGGACGGCATAACTGCCGTACGGGACGGGGCACTGACCGCGACCGTCGCCCAGCAGCCCAGGCTGCTCGGCAAGCAGGCGGTGGACTGGGCGGTCCGGGCCGCGGAGGGCAAGCCGCTGCCGCGCGAGGTGAAGGTTCCCGTGGTGCTGGTGACCCGGGAGAACGCCGCGGGCTTCACGGGCTGAGAGGGTGGGGACATGAACGGGAAGAACGCGAAGAAGACCTACGACGTGCTGGTCGTGGGCTCGGCCAACGCCGATCTGACGGTCCGGGTCGGCCGGCGGCCGGACGCGGGCGAGACGGTGCTGGGGTCGGATCTGGTGGAGTCGCCCGGCGGCAAGGGCGCCAATCAGGCCGCCGCGGCCGCGCGGCTCGGGATCCGTACGGCCCTGCTGGCGAAGGTCGGTGACGACGCCTACGGCGAGCTGGTGCTGGCCGGTCAGCGCGCGTCCGGCGCCGAGGTGCGGCACGTCGTGGTGGAGAAGGGCGCCCGGACCGGCACCGCGATGATCGTGGTCGGCGCGGACGGCGACAACAGCATCGTCGTCTCCCCCGGCGCGAACGCGCACCTCTCCCCGGCGGACGTGCGGGCGTCCCGGGAGGTGATCGCCGACTCCGCGGTGGTCTCGCTGCAGTTGGAGATCCCCGGGGAGACCGTACGGGAGGCGGTCCGCGTCGCCGCGGAGACCGCCACCCGTGTCGTGTTCAACCCCTCGCCCGCGCCCGCGGGCGACCTGGATCCCGAACTCCTCGCAGCGGCCGACCCCTTGGTCGTCAACGAGCACGAGGCCCGGCTGATCTCCGGGCTCCGGCAGGCGGAGGCCCATGAGTGGGCCGGCGAACTGCGGAAGCTGGGCGCCCGTTCGGTCGTGGTGACCCTCGGCGGGCGGGGCGCGCTGGTGCTGGACGCCGGGGACGACGAGTCGGTTCCCGTGCCGGGGGTGCCCGCCGAGGTGGTCGACACCACCGGGGCCGGGGACGCCTTCACGGGAGCGCTGGCGGGTCGACTGGCCGCGGGGGACTCCCTGCTGGAGGCGGCGCGGTTCGCCGTGCGGGTGGGGGCCGCGGCGGTGGCGAGGAGCGGTGCGCAGCCGTCGTACCCGACTCTGTCGGAGCTCCCTGGGTAGCGAGTTCGGTCCGCATATCGTCAACCGAGTTCAACTATCGAACATTTGGCTGTATCTCGTGGGTGACTTCGTGTCGCCACGCGGTCGCTCCGCGATACCGTCGGCGTCGAGGTGAACGCGGTGCCGGACGGGACGGATGGGGGAACGCCGGATCCGGGCCGCTCCGACCCGATCTGGAGGATCGACATGTTCCGTGACCGTCCCCGCCGCACGCTGAGCATCGCCGCAGCCGCGATGGCCGCCGCCGGCGCCGTGACGATCAGCGTGCTGTCCCTGCAACCCGCCGCGGCCGACGGGGACAAGGACCTCCGCCTGACCACGGTGCAGAAGATCGGCACCGAGCCGGAGAACCCCCGGACCGGGGACCACTGGGTGACCTACTTCGACCTGCACACGACGGCGACCGACAAGGACGGCAAGGAGACCGCGGGCAAGCGCGTCGGCGACGCGAGTGACCGCTGCGACGTGGTCCTGGCGCGCTACGAGGGCATCGTGACCCAGTGCGAGCGCGTCCTGCGCACCGACCAGGGCACGTTGGTCCTCACCTCCCTGACGAACCGCTTCGGCCGTGGCCCCTACCCGACGACCGCGGCCGTGACGGGCGGCACGGGCAGCTACGCGGGCGCGAAGGGCGAGGCCCGCATCACGCTGAAGGACGACGGCGCGGCCTACCGCATCCAGCTCCGCTGACTCCCCGCCAGGGCCGCGCTCGGGAAGTCGCCCGTCACCGGACGTCCGGGGCGGGCTCCGCCCTGACCCGGGCGATGAGCAGCGCCACGTCGTCCTGGTCGTTGCCGTCGCGCAGCGAGCTCAGCAGCAGGTCACAGGCCTCCTCCAGGTCCTGGGGGGCGTCGGCCAGGACGGCGAGCAGGGCTTCCAGGCGGACGTCGATGTCCTCGTCGCGGGTCTCGACCAGGCCGTCGGTGTAGAGGACGAGCTGATCGCCGGGGGCCAGCGGCAGGCTGACGCTCTCGAAGGGGACGCCGCCCACGCCCAGCGGCGCCCCGGCGGGCAGTTCGAGCAGTTCGGGGCGGCGGCCGGAGCGCACGAGGACGGGCGGCAGGTGGCCCGCGGTGGCGACGTGGCAGCGGGCCTCATGGGGGTCGTAGACGGCGTAGACACAGGTGGCGATCATCTGGTCCAGACCGGTGGCGGTGTGGTCGAGGTGGTGCAGCACCCGGTCGGGGGCGATCCCCAGCTGGGAGAGCGTACGGGCCGCGGTGCGCAACTGGCCCATGGCGGCGGCCGCGTTGATGCCGCTGCCCATGACGTCACCGACGACCAGGGCGCTCTTCTCCCCGGCCTGCGGGATGACGTCGAACCAGTCGCCGCCGACGTTGCTCGCGGCGCCCGCGGGCTGATAGCGGTAGGCGATCTCCAGGCCGACCAGGTGCGCGGGCCGCTGCGGGAGCAGACTGCGCTGGAGGGTGAGGACCGTGCTGCGCTCGCGCTGGTACCAGCGCGCGTTGTCGATGCTGACGGCGGCCCGCGCGGCCAGCTCCCCGGCGAGCGCGATGTCGTCCTCGCCGAAGGGACGGGGGTTGCCGATGCGCTTGAGGTCCAGCGCGCCGAGCACCTCGCCCCGGGCGATCAGGGGAACCGCGAGATAGGAGCGCAGTCCGGCGCGGGCCAGCAGCTCGGCCGCCGTACCGTCGCGGGCGATGCGGGGCAGGTCGCGCTCGTGGACCCGGGCGACGCACACGGGCCGCCCGGTGGTCACGCACCGGGTGACCAGCCGGTCGGCCGCGTATTTCGCGATCTGCCCCGGCGGGTCGGCGGCGCGGACGGCGTCGGTGGCCCCGGCGGATTCGGCGGAGGCCACGGCGAGCGCCCGGAAGACGGCGGCGCCCCCGTCCGGCGGGACGGCGCGCCCGCCGGCCAGCACCGTGTCGAGGACGTCGACCGCCGCGACGTCGCCCAGGCCCGGCACCACGGCCTGGGCGAGCTCCTGGGCGGTGCGGTCCAGGTCGAGGGTGGTGCCGATCAGCACGGACGCGTCGGCGATCAGCGTCGTGCGGCGCCGCGCCTCGTTGTTCGCCCGGTGCCGGTCGGTGACGTCGACGACGGAGGTGGCGAGGCCCAGGGTGCGCCCGGCGGGGTCCTCCAGGCGGTAGTACGAGACGAGCTGGGCCTGGTCCTCGGTGGCGCCGCCACCGGCGCGGCCCACGGCCATGCGGTCCAGCAGCGGGGTGCCCGTGGCCAGCACCTCACGCATGGCGGACTCGATCTCGGCCACGTCCGCGAGCGGCAGGGCCTCGCCGACGCGCCGGCCGAGGTGTTCCTCGGCGGACAGGCCGTGGATACGTTCCAGCGCGGGGTTGACCATCACGAACCGCAGGTCGGTATCGAGGACGGCGAGGCCGATCGGGGACTGGGCGACCAGCCGGAGCGAGAGGGCGAGGTCCCGCTCGACGTGGCGGAGGACCTCCTGGTCGGTGGCCATCCCGAGGGCGTAGAAGTCGCCGCTGCGGTCCTCCAGCCGCATGTTGCGGAACTCCACCAGCCGGGCGGTGCCGTCCTTGTGCCGGGCGGGGAAGACGCCGGCCCAGGACTCGCCGCCCATCACCTTGCCGAACAGCTCCAGCACCGGCTCCAGATACGCGTCGATGACCAGCAGCTGGGCGGCGTACTGCCCGAGTGCCTCCGAGGCGCTCCAGCCGAAGAGGGCCTCCGCCTGCGGGCTCCACAGGACGATCCGTCCCTTGCGGTCCAGGACGACGGCGGCCACGTTGAGCACGTCCAGCAGGCCGCCCGGTTCGTAGGGCGCGCCCGCGGCAGGGCCGGGTTCCGACCGGTGCGCGTCGGTCGTCCCCATCGAGGTCCTCCTTCCGCCCCAGAGGGTGGTGCGGCGGCCTCGCGCCGGTCGGGCCGGACCGGCAGGTCACTCCGGATCTACCCCGGTTTCTCCGCCATGTCGCCGCAGCGACTTCCATGGTCTCTCCGAACCCGCTCGACGCGCAGCCCGTGCGCGTTCGCGCGGGAGCCGGACCAGGGTGCGGGGACGCGTCGTCCCGGCGGTGAGGTACGCGGCCTACCGGGCGGGAGCGGGCAGGGCCAGCGTGAACCAGACCGTCTTGCCCTTGGCGGACGGCCGGTGGCCCCACCGCGTGGCGATCTGCTCGACGAGCCACATCCCGCGCCCGTTCTCGCTGTCCGCGCCGGCCTCGCCGCAGCGCGGCAGGCATCCGCCGGTGTCGGAGACCTGGGCGATCAGGTGCCCCCGCGCCCGGGTCAGCACGAGCTCGATGTCGCCGACGGCGTCGGTCACGTGGACCACGGCGTTGGTGACCAGCTCGGAGAGCAGGAGGGCGGTGTCCCCGACGAGCTCGTGCAGGCCCCACTCGGCCAGCAGCCCTTCCGAGAACCGGCGGGCGGCGGCCACGGAGCGCACGGTCGCGGGCAGCGAGATCGCGCGGGAGGGGTGCGGCGCGGGGTGGTGCGGCTGCCGGCGCGCGGGCGGGCTGTGCATGCACAGGGGGAGCCCGGCGGCCCAGGAGGACCGGAGGCTGTGCCGTGGACCCGCCGCCCACGCGGTGACCGGGTCGGGGGCGCTGGTGACGGCATCGGCCATGTGCGGGTGGCTCACGGTGTCACGGCTGGTAACAGGCATCTGACTCAAGGGCGGTCGAGGTAGCGCGAAGGGCGCTGGGCGGGAACGTGCCTCCGGCGCCGTACGGTCCTGCGGGAGAGGGATTCGGGCCGTCGGGCTTCGCGATGGTTCCCCCCACATTCGCGCGCTTTTCGCCAGAGGTCTATACCCATTATGTGACCGAGGCCGTGCGGAGTGCTATCGCCGCAGGTGACGTCGGCTGTGGGCGGTACAAAGTCCCCGCCGACGCCGGGGTGGCGGGCCCGCCGGCCCACCACCCCACACAGCGGCCGTGCCTACTTCGGGCACTCCTTCCAGGCCAGGTGGTAGATGGTGTTGAGGTTGCCGTCGGTCGAGTCCATGGTCATGTAGCTGGTGGTCTTGGCCGGGTCCGAGGTCCCGGCGTTGACGCGCAGCTCGGTATTGATGTTGAAGTTGCGCTGCTCACCGCACGGCGCCCAGACCAGGGACGCGATGTCGACCTGGTCGGTCGCCTGCCAGTTGTCGGCGTAGGCGCCCTTGAAGTTGTGGATGCTGGGCACGGTCTGGGACTGCCCCTGGAAGTAGTACGACGCCTTCTCGGCGCCGATCGCGCCGTCCTCGAGCTGGGCGTAGCCGCGGTAGTCCGCGCTGGCGATGGCGTAGGTGAAGCCCTGGGGGACGTGGACGATCAGGTTGAGCTGGCAGTTCTTCCGCGCGTCGGTCGGCTTGGACCCCAGGCCCACCTGGGCGAGGTAGTCGCTGTAGGTCACCGTGAAGGCGGTGTTGTCGGGCGACACGGCCACCGCGGCGGTCCCCTGCGGGCAGCCCGAGCCGTTCACGGTCGCTATCTCGATCACGATCTTGTCCGGCGGCGGATTGACGATGACCGAGGGGCCGTACGTGGAGAACGGCGCGCTGAACAGCGCCGCGATCGTGGCCCCTGCGAAAAGACCGGCGGGCATGGCTCTCCAATCGTTGTCCTGGACTGAGCGGGCACATTCCGGCCGGACGCCGGGGACGGATTCCGGAAACGGAATGAGTGAGAACTGAACGATTTCAGGGCATGATCATGACAACTCATACCCTCGGGTGACCCGTGGGGACGGGAGCGTTCGAATGGTAGGAGGCGGCACACCGCTCCGCCAGAGTCGGCGTCGGCCATGCGGCCTGTTGGCCGGTAATGACCGACGCCCGACTCCGTTCATTTGGCCGAGAGTTCGGGGAACGCGTGGCTCAAGTGAACGCAGAGGAAGGAGATGAGGACCGCCGCCGTGATCACACCCAGGCACCCGAAGACATCACGCAAGGTACTCGCCAGCGGCCCCAGGGGCGGCCGGACCGGTGGGGCCGGCCGGACCGGTGGGACCGACGGTGCGGACACGGCCGCGGGCGGCGCCGGCCGGACGGGCGGTGACGACGGTTCGGGTACGGACGGGGACAGGGAGGGCCGGCCGACCGGGGACGACCGCGACGACGGGGACCTGGGATGCGGCAGGGACGGGGCGGAGGGCGAGGGCCGGGACGGGCACGGGGCGTCGGTGCGGCCGTCAGGCCTGGGCGGGCTGTGCATGCGGGGAACCATTGCGCCTGACGGGGTCGGGGACGGATCGCGGAGCGGGATCGATGCCGTACTGGGCGGCCTGGAGCTCGTACATCGAGCGGTACAGCCCGCCTTCCACGGCCATCAGCTCCTCGTGGGTGCCTTCGCCCACGAGGTGTCCGCGGTCCAGGACATAGATGAGGTCGGCGGTCGCGGTCGCGGCCAGCCGGTGAGTGATCAGCAGGACGGTCGTGCCCTCGTCGGTCAGCGTCCGCAGCGAACGGAACGCCTCCGCCTCGGCCTTGGGGTCCAGCGCGGAGGTGGGTTCGTCCACGATGAGCAGCGGGGCGCGGCGGTAGCGGGCCCGGGCGCTGCCCAGCCGCTGCCACTGGCCGCCGGAGATCTGGGTGCCGCGCTCGAAGCCCTTGATGATCAGGCTGTCCCACTGGTGCGGCAGGGACTTGACGACATCGGTCGCGTCGGCGTCGGCGGCCGCGCGGTCGATGAGGTCCTGGTCGAGCCGCCGCCCCGGCCTGCCGATGTGGACGTTGGCCCGGGCGGTCATGGGCCAGCGGGGGAAGTCCTGGGAAAGGACGGCGACTTGGTCGAAGAGCTGGTCGCGGTCGGCCTCCCGGACGTCGACGCCGTTCCAGGACAGACATCCCGACGTCGGCAGATAGAGCCCGGCGACCAGCTTGGACAGGGTCGTCTTGCCGGAGCCGTTCGCACCGACCAGGGCCACGACCTTGCCGGGCGGAATGGCCAGGCTGACCTCGTAGAGCGCGGGGGCCGTGGTGTCGGGGTAGACGAACGAGACCTTCTCCAGCCGGATCTCGCGCACCCCCGCCGCCAGCGGCGTCCCGCCGGAGGGGATGGCGTGGCGCTCGGCGGTGCGGCAGGCGTCCTCCAGGTCGGCCAGATACATCGCCTCCTCGTAGAGCCGGTTGACCTGGATCACCAGGGAGGTGAGCCCGGCTCCGCAGGCGCGCACGGCGATCACCGCGGTGCCGGCGATCGCCAGCGGCACTCCCCCGGACGCCAGCAGCAGCCACAGCACGCCGTACGCGGCGACGGCCGCCAGCCCGGACAGCGCCGAGGACGCGCTCTGGGTGGCCGCCTGGGCGCGGGCCAGGCGCTGCTGCTCCTTCTCCATGGTGGCCGCCATGTCGTCGTAGGCGTCGACGAGCATCCGGCCCGCGCCGTGGACGCGGATCTCGGCGGCGGAGTCCTGGCTGGTCAGCGTGGAGGTGATGACGGAGATGGCACGCCGGTGCTCGATCCAGACGTGCCGCGAGGCGTACTGGCGGCGGGCGGAGACGACCGCGCCCCAGCCCTTGGGCGCCGCGATCAGCAGCAGCATGAACACCAGTGAGGGGTGCAGCAGCGCCAGTACGCCGGCGGCCGAGACCAGCCCGATCAGGGCGTTGACGACGAGCACCGAGGAGCCGAGCATCATCCGCACCGAGTCGGTGCCGAAGCGGCCGGCGTCGAGCTTGCGGTGGAAGTCCTTGTCCTCCAGCGTCGCGAGCTCCACCCGGACCGCGGTGCGGTAGAAGCGGGCGGTGCACACCCGCTCCACCTTGGGCTCCAACTGCCCGGCGGCGGCCAGGGAGACCGAGGCGAGCAGGGCGGAGGCCGCGCTGACCGCGGTGACGGCGAGGAGGGCGGGCAGCGCCCGGTGGATCCGCCCGGGGGTGGGTCCGGAGGCGAAGAGGGCGACGAGCACCTGATTGGTGGCCACCAGCCCGAAGGCGCGGGCCGCGCCCTGCCCCAGCTCGGCGCCCAGCAGGGTGAGCAGCGCGGCGGGGTCCTCGCGCCAGGCGGCCTTCGCCACTGTGCCGACCATGGCCGGGAACTGCCGGGCCATCGACCGGAAGGTGAGCCGCAGGAGGGGTTTCTCGTGGTTCGCGAACGGCGCGTCGCACCGCAAGGCGCCGCCGAACAGGAGCAGTTCGCTGACCGAGACGGGGATCGTCCGTGGTGTCCGCCCCTTGAGGACGGTCATCGTGCCTCCGGCCGGTCACTCGCCGCGGCGGGCCGGCGCTCCGGTGCGGCGGGCCGTGGGCGGTGGGCTCGCGGGTCGTTCCGGGGCTCGGTTCGGGCGGACATGGCGCCTCCAGGGTTCGGTGGACGAAGTGGTGGGGGTGCGCTCCCGTTCTTGGGCAGGGCCCATGGGCATGCGAAGGCCGCAGGGGTGGGCGGCGACGTGCCGAGGAGCCGGAGTGGGGGTGGCGGGCCCCGGCGGACGGCGGTGCGGTCCGGTACAACCGTCGGCGAACGCGGGGATCCGATGTCCGTTTCCGGACAGGAAGGACTCTATCTCCCCCTGCGTGCCGGGGAGTTCGGCATCCGGCACTTCCCCGCTGACGGTTCACTCGTTCAGGTACAAAACAGTGCTGGTTCCTGGGAAGTGACGGACACTCACACCAAGGGTCCGCACACGCGCGGAACCCGGACCTCCGGTCGGGGGTCCGGGCTCTGGGGGCCGTCGGCGGGGTGCCGGGCCGGTCAGTCCTCGCGGGCCATCGGGGGGAGCTTGCGGAGCTTCAGCTCGGTGTGCTTGCCGTAGGCGTAGTCGAGCATCCTGGCGGCGTCGGGGTAGCGCCCGGTGGCGTCGTCGAGGATGACGCCGATCACGGCGCGGCCGCGGCGCTGCGCGGCGAAGACCAGGCAGGGGCCGGCGGCGGAGGTGGTGCCGGTCTTGATGCCGATGACGTCCTTGTAGGAGCCGAGCAGCTTGTTGGTGTTGTACCAGGTGTAGAGGCGGTTGACGTTCGTCGCCTTCTGCTGGGTGTTCAGGGATCCCATGACCTGGCGGAAGGTGCGGTTCCCCAGCGCGTGCCGGGAGAGCTTCGCCAGGTCGCGCGGGGTGGTGAGGTTGCCGCCCCGGGAGGAGATGCCGTCGAAGGAGTCGTAGGTGGTGCGGGTCAGCCCGAGCTCGGCGGCCTTCTTGTTCATCATGGCGATGAACGAACGGGTGCGCGCGCCCTCGTCGTCGCCGCTGCCGAAGGAGTCGGCGAGCGCGTAGGCGGCGTCGCAGCCGGACGGCAGCATCAGCGCGTAGAGCAGCTGCCTGACCGTCAGCTTGTCGCCGGTGCGGAGGTCGGCCGTGCTCGCTCCGGTGCGCGTCACGTAGTCGCGGTAGGACTGCTTGACCAGGATCTGCCGGTCGAGGTCCACCCCGTGACTGTCGAGCACCACGACGGCGGTCATGATCTTGGTGGTGCTGGCCATCTGCCGCCTGGCATCGGCCTCCTTGGCCCACAGTTGCTTGTCGGCACCGCTGTCGAGCAGGTACGCGCCCTTGGCGGCGACCTTCGGCGGGCCGCTCGCGCCGGCGGCCTCCGCCATGGGCGCCGGGAGCGCGAGGACGACGGCCGTGGCCGACGCGACCATCGCCGCTCCCCAGCGGCCGGCCGATGCTCCCCCACATCGCTGCATACAGGCTCCAGTTACTCAGATAGTCGGTTCGGGCGAGCGCATCGTTGCACCGGTCTCCTCACGTGACGAAATCCGCCTCACCATCGGGTGATTGGGGCCTCGCATGCTGACGCGAGGAGGGTGCGGGCGTCTGATAAAGGGGCGCCGGCGCGCGCCTCACCGGAAGACCCTGTCGCACAAGGGTCCACACCGATCGGCGATCTTCTGGAAAGGCCCCCGCCCGTGGAGCTCCGCGTCGAACAGCTCATCGCCGGCTACCCCGGTCACCGCGCCGTGGCAGGCGTCGACCTCACCGTCCCCTCCGGCCAGGTCGCCGCGATCGTCGGCCCCAACGGCTGCGGCAAGTCGACGCTGCTGCGCGCCATCGCCCGCCTCCACCAGCCCGAGTCCGGCCGGGTGCACGTGGGCGACGCCGACATCTGGCAGCTGAGACAGCGTCAGGCGGCGCACCGCGTCGCGCTCCTCCCCCAGTCCCCGCCGGCACCCGAGGCCGTCACCGTCGCCGGGCTCGTCCGCTACGGCCGCCACCCGCACCAGGGGCTCTTCCGCCAGTGGTCGCGCGACGACGAGCGCGCCGTGACGGAGGCCCTGCGGGCCACCGGGGTCGAGGAGCTCGCCGACCGCCGCCTGGACCGGCTCTCCGGCGGCCAGCGCCGGCGCTGCTGGCTGGCGATGGTGCTCGCGCAGGAGACGCCCGTCGTCCTCCTCGACGAGCCCACGAGCGCGCTCGACATCGGCCACGCGGTCGAGGTCCTGGACCTCGTGCGCGAGGTGGCCACGGCCGGACGCACGGTCGTCATGGTCCTCCACGACCTCGCGGGCGCGGCCCGCTACGCCGATTCCGTGATCGCGATGAAGGACGGCAGGGTCGTCGCCCACGGCGCGCCCCGGGAGGTCGTCGACACGGCCCTGGTGCGCGAGCTCTACGGCATCGAGGCCGACATCCTCCAGGCCCCCGCCGACGGCTCCCCCGTGGTGGTCCCCGCCGCTCGCCGCGCCCCGGCCGACAGTCTCGGATCCCGCGGGGTCAACTCCCGCTGACGGGATGCCCGACGGGCAGGCCGGAGGCGAGCTTGCGCTTCGCGTGGCCGATGTGGGAGTGCACCAGGGACTCGTCGGCGCCGAGCAGGCTCGCGACCTGGACCACGCTGTAGCCGATCACATGGTTGAGGACGAGGGCGTCGCACTGCCGCTCGGGCAGCCGGGCGATCGCCGCGTACAGCGCCATCCGGTTCTCCAGCAGCTCGAACCGCTGACGGCATTCCTGGGGCAGGCGGGTGACGCAGCCGAACGCGGCCGTCACCAGCGCCGAGTCCCGGCCGCGCACCGCGAGCCAGACGGCGAGGTGCTCCTTGAGCAACGACCAGGCGTACGCGTCGGCGGACGGCCGGCGCAGCACATACGGCCACCGCCGGCCCAACTGCTCGAAGACCGCCGCCACGATCTCCTCCGCCGCCTCACCGTCGCCGGTGTGCACATGGGCGTACGCACACCAGCGCCTCGCGTGCATCTCGCGGAACGCGGCGAAGGTGATCGCCAGTCGACGGCTGCGCGTGCGGAGCGGCGGGAGCCGGTCCGTCTCTCCAGTCACAGATCCCTCGATCCGTCGTGCGGTGCGTCCAATGAACCGGAAGGCGGAGCTGGTTGTGCGGCAACACGTCAAAAATTTTAACTCTCCGCAGCGGTACGATTACTCACGCACGACCGCGCGGTGGCCCACCCCAGCCGCTCAGATCGCGAAGTGCCAGACCGTGAGCATGTACGCGCCGTACCAGCAGCCGAAGAACGTCGCCGCCGTCAGGGCGATCACCGCCGTGCGCTGGCGCGCCCGGGCCAGCGCCCTCGCCGCGGGCACCAGGAAGAGCAGGCCCGGCACCAGCAGGCGCAGCTTGGAGTGGGAGTAATTGCTCTGACAGAGCGTGAGCACCAGGATGCCCGTGCCGTGGACGAGCAGCGGCGGCCACGCGTCGCGCCGCCACGCCGCCACCGTGGCGCAGACCAGAGCGAGCAGCAGTACGGCCGTGCTCACCGGCACCCAGCCCTCGCTGTGGGCGAGCGAGTCCTGGAGGAAGTCGAGGAACGCCGCACCGTTGTCCCAGTGCGTGCCCCAGCCGGCCTCCTGGATGGTGAACCACGCGTCCGGATCACCGACGCGCGCGCCCACCCACCACAGGTACAGGGGCGTGCCCGCGCAGGCCAGGGCGAGGGCCGCCAAGGGGCGGGCCCGCCAGCGGCGTTCACGGAGCAGCTCCAGGGCGACGGCCACGGCCAGGGCCGCCACCACGGCCGCCGCGGCGGGCCGGGTCAGCCCGGTGAGCAGCGCGAGCGTGCCCGCGGTGAGCCAGGCGCGGCGGTGCGCGGCCAGCAGCGTCCCGGCGGCCAGCGCCAGGAACAGCGACTCGCTGTAGGACATGAGGAAGGCGACGGCCATCGGCTGCGCCCCGGCCAGCAGGACGATCCCGATGACGGCGGTCCGCCGTCCGTACAGCCGGGTCAGGAGGCACTGCGCGACGATCAGCGCGGCGATCAGCGCGAGGTGGGCGGTGACGATGCCCGCCATCTCGTGGCCGAGGCCCGTGAAGGTGTGCACCACGCGGATCAGCAGCGGATACAGCGGGAAGAACGCGAGGTTGTTGCCGGTGAGGCTGCCGTCGGCGGCGTAGGTGTAGCCGTCGGGATAGCCGTTGGCGGCTATGTCGACGTACAGCGCGCCGTCCCAGGAGAGCAGCCGGTCCCGCAGCCCGGGGCCGTCGGGGCCGGCCATCGCGGACAGCAGCACGAGATGCAGCGCGGTGGTGACGGCGTAGACCGCGAGGGGCGGCCACACCCAGGGGAAGATACGTTTCGCCATGCCCGCGGGCGATGACGCGGGCAGCGCCGCCCCGGCGGCGGGCTCCGCCGCCGGGGCGTCCTCCGCGGTGCGGGAGCCGGGTATCGGGACCGGTTTCATGGTGTCGTCATGCCGTTTCGTAGGTCGGGGTCGGGTGCGGGGCCGTCGCCGCCTTCGGCGGTGGCGCCCTTGGGGGTCCCCCGGACGAAGTTCGGGGGAGCGTCCTCGGTCTCCCCCGGCTACCGCTGGGGGGAGACCGAGGACACCGCGCGAAGCGTGTGGCGGACAAGACGGCCCGCGGCCGGACACACAGGCCGGCCACAGGATCCGGTCAACCCGCGGGGAAGTGGTCCACGCGTGCCGCCGTGACGAGAGCCGAGACGTCTCCCCAGTCCAGGCCCGCCGCGCGCGCCCGGCGCATCCAGTCCACCAGTTCACCGAGGAGCGGGGAGTCGGCGAGGGGGCTCCGCTGCGCCGGGACGGCGCTGACGAAGGTGCCCACGCCGGGGCGGGGTTCGACCAGCCCCAGGTGTTCGAGTTCCCGGTACGCCTTCAGCGTCGTGTTGGGGTTGAGCTTGGTGTCCCGCGCGACCCGCGCCGCGGTGGGCAGTTGGTCGCCCTCGGCGAGGATGCCCATCCGCAGCGCTTCCTGGACCTGCTGGACGATCTGGAGGTAGGCGGCCATGCCGCTGTGCCGGTCGATCCTGAACTCGACCATGTCGCCCGCCCCTCATCCCGTCCGTCTGCGCGTGGACCGGACGGCCGCGCGGGTCACAGTGGCCGCCTGCGGATCCACCACACGGTGAGGCCCGCGATCGCGAGGGCCGCCGCCAGCAGGATTCCGGCCCACGTCCACTGCATGGCGCTCATCTGGTCGTGGCCGAAGTATTCCAGGCGCTCGGCGACGATGCCCTTGTTCGCCCTGCACTCGGCGGGCGTGCGCTCGTTGGCACAGGCGCCGAAACCATGGAGCTTGCCCTGGGCGTCGACGGTCCAGTTGTCGAAACGGGCGCCGCCTGCGGGCACGGCGGGCTGGCCCTGCTCCACGGGGCCCGTGATCTGCCGGGGCGTGAAGGGCAGCAGCCGGATCCGGTCCCAGACCAGGTTCATCGCAAACCCGAAGCCGAACGTCAGCACCATGGCGGGCAGCACCCGGCGGACGAACACACCGAACGCGATGCCGACGGCGAGGTAGAGCAGCGACAGTGCCACCGGCATGGGCCCGGTGGTGTCGAAGTCACTGCTCTCGGTCCAGTCGGCGAAGGTGGCACCGTGCACCGCGCGCCACCAGAAGGTGAACGCGAGGGAGAGCCCGACCGAGCACAGCAGCGTGACGAGCACCGCCGTGCCGGTCTTGGTGCCCAGCCAGCGGCGGCGGGTCATCGACTGGGTCGTCACCAGCCTCAGGGTGCCGCGCTCCAGGTCACCGGCGATCAGCGGGGCTCCGAGGAAGACCCCCAGGGCCACGGGCAGCATCGACATCACCCAGGAGCCGTTCTGGAAGGCCGACGCGTACGCCGTGCCCTGGAAGGCCATCTTGAACTCGCCGTCCGGGATGCCCATCCGGTCGCCGGACAGGTAGTCCACCGCCGCCGCCCGTTCCCAGAGCATGTAGACGGAGGCCGACGCCGCGAGGACCAGGCAGGCCACCAGCGCCGTGCGGTGCTGGCGCCAGACCAGCCACGCCATGCCACGCAGCAGGCGCGGCGGCTGCTTGCCGGCCTCCGTCCCCTTCGTTGTCCCTGCGGCCGTGCTCATGCCGCCCCCTCCTCCCCGCGCGCGGCGCGGGCCTCGATCTCGGTGTGCTCGGTGTGCTCTGTCTGCTCGATGTCTTCGGGTCCGGCGTCCGCGGTCACCAGGGCGGGCGCGCCGGGCGACCGGAGGTAGCCCAGCAGCACCTCCTCCAGGCTGGGCGCGGTGACCTTCCACTCGCCCTCGACCGGGCCCCGCGCGTGGATCAGCGCGGTGAACTGCCGCCCTGTGGTGCGCGACTCGACGACGGTGTGCCGCGCGATCTCCTCCGGCACGCCCTCCACGAGGTGCGCTCCGGTGACCATCCGGTGGGCCTCCAGCAGCTCGTCGACCTCACCCGCCAGCCGTACGCGGCCGTCGGCGACGGCCACCAGGTGGTCGCACATGGTGGCCACGTCGGACAGCTGGTGGGAGGACATCACGACGGTGGTGCCCTGCTCGGCGGCCTCGGCCATCAGCAGGCCCCCGATCTCGTGCTGGGAGAGCGGGTCGAGCGCGGCCAGCGGCTCGTCGAGCAGCAGCAGTTCGGGCCGCTTGCCGAAGGCCAGGGCGAGCGCCACCCGGGAGCGGTGGCCGCCGGAGAGCGTACCCACGCGCGCGCCGAGCGGGATCCTGCCGGACCCCACGATCCGCTCGGCGACCGCCTGGTCCCAGCGGGGGTTGAGCTCCGCGCCGAGGCGCAGCGTGTCCTCCACGGTGAACTGCGGGAAGAGCGGCTTGTCCTGGGCCACGAAGGCGCAGCTCGCGAGCACCCCGGGGTCCGTCACTGGCCGGCCGAGGATCCGCAGGCTGCCGGTCGTCGGCCGGACGAGCCGCGCCGCGATGTTGAGCAGGGTGCTCTTGCCCGCGCCGTTGGAGCCCACGAGCCCGCAGACCGACCCGGCGGGCAGCCGGAAGGAGCAGTCGCGCAACGCCCAGTTCTTCCGGTAGCGCTTGCCCAGCCCTCGCGCCTCCACCGCCCAACGGCTCGCGCCGTCGGCTGATCTCATCCGACCCACCGCCCACTTTGCTAATTAACTAGTCAGCTAGTGGAATGAGCATTATGGATCACGGGATCACATGTCAACACGGAGGAACAAAACAACCAAAAAGGGCGCGAACTCGCCGCACCGCAGCGAACTCGCGCCCCTTTTAGTGAGATACGCCCTATTTCGCGGAGTTACCCGAGCTCGGCCGTGCGCACAGGGCGTCGTCGACGAGCTTGCGGGCGGCGGGATTGAGCCGCGCCGAATCGGGGCGGTCCCCCGCGCTGGTGATCGACACGGCGACGGACCGCTTCCCGTCCGGGGTCACGCCGGTGCGGGTGTACGAGCCGAATCCGTCGCCCTCGTGGGTCCAGTAGCCGTTGCCGCAGGACAGCGGGACCCAGCGCAGCCCGAGCCCGTACTCGCCCTGCGGCCACTCGGCCAGGTCGCCGGGGTCGTCGGTCCGGGCCACGGTCCGCCGCATCTCGGCCAGTTGGGCCTCGGGCAGGAGCTTGCCGGTGACGAGGGCGCGGAAGAAGGTGTTGAGGTCGCCGGTGGTGCTGATGACCGCCGAGTCCGCGGTGTGCTGGAGGCTGTGCTCGGTGACGTCCAGCCGGGCGCCGCCGGGCACGTCGAAGTACACCTGGGCGTGCGGTCCGGGCATGAAGGGGTTGGCGCCCGCGACACTGGTGCCCCGCAGACCGAGCGGGGCGATGACGCGGTGCTCGACCTGCTCGCGCCAGCTCAGGCCGCCCGCCTTCTCCGCGACCATGCCGGCGAGGAGGTAGTTGGTGTTGGAGTACGCCCAGCGGGGGTGCTCGTGGTCGGGTGCGAACAGCGGCCGGTGGCGCATCGCCACGGCCACCCACTGCTCGGCGGGCGTGGCGTCGTAGCGGTGCTTCTCGAAGTCCTCGGTGAGCGCGCCGGAGAGCTCCGGGTCGTCCACGTAGTCGAAGAGGCCGCTGGTCTGCTGGAGCAGGTCGCGGACCGTGATCCTCGACCCGTCGTTGCCGTTGCCCGACACCACGCCGGGCAGCCACTTCTCGACCGTGTCGGCCAGGGACAGCTTCCCCTCGGCGGCCAGCTGGAGCACGACGGTGGCGGTGAACGTCTTCGTCGTGCTCGCCGTGCGGAACCGCGCGTCCCACGGCACCTGCGCCCCCGTCGCCGACCTGGCGCGGACGGCACCGTCGCCGGTGGCGACCTCGGCGAGGACGCTCACCTTCCCGCCCGCGGCCCGCACCGCGCGCACGTCCGCCTCCAGAGCGCGCGTGCCGTAGTGCCCCGCGGCCGGGCCGGAGGCGCTCGCCTGCGGCGCGATCGCGATCCCCGCCGCGACGGCCGCGGCCACGCCCACCGCGGCACCCGCCCGGCCGGCCTTCGGCCAACGGCTCTTCCGCCCGTACGCGCGCATCGTCCTCGTCCCCCTGTGTGTCCCGTACCGGTGGAGGGCCGTTCCCTCCCCCGCGTTCCCCAGCCAATCAGGGGCGGCGGTGGCGGACCAGGGACGTGAACCCCCGGCCGGGGTAGGGAAAACCCCCGTTCCCGCGGGGCACGTAAGAGCCGGGCGGCCCGGCGCGGTGGGGTCACCGCGCACACGGGCCGCCCGGCCTGGTGTACGTCGTGCCGACAGCCGTCAGGCCGCGGCCGCGCCAGGGGAGCGCGTGAGCCAGGAGGGTTCGGGGGCTTTCGTGCCTCCGGGCTCCACCGTTACGTACACCGTCAGGCCGCTTCCTTGGGCCTCGCTCGGGGGATGAAGAGGCACACCACGGCCGCGGCCACGGCCGAGACGAGGATGAACTCCCAGCCGTGGTCGAACGAGGTGACAGGGTCACCGCCGTGCGGCGCGGCGAGGAAGGCGACGAGCAGGGCGACACCCAGCACCGAACCGACCTGACGCGCCATCGTCACCACGGCCGAGCCGGTGGAGAAGCTCTGCGGCGGCAGGGCGGTGACCGCGGCGCCGACCAGCGTGGGCACGACCAGGCCGACCCCGATGCCGGTGAGCAGCATGCCGGGGAGCAGGCCCGCGGCGTAGTCGTGGCCGGTGCCGAGGCGGTGGATCCACCAGCCGACGCCCGCGGCGAAGAGGAGGCAGCCGATCGCGGAGACCGCGGCCGAGCCGAACCGCCGGATCACGGGGCCGATGCCCATGGCGAAGCCGGGGACCATGAGCGGGCCGGGGGCGATGGCGAGGCCGGTCCGCAGCGGGGACCAGTGCCACACCTGCTGGCACCAGAGCACGGCGGAGAGGAGCATCGCGCCGAAGGCCACCGCGAAGAGGAGGTTGGCGAAGGTGGAGGGCCCGACGGCGGGCACCCGCAGCAGGTGCAGCGGCAGGACCGGCGAGGGGTGGCGGGAGGAGCTGAGGAGGAAGAGCGCCAGCAGGACGACGCCCGCCGCCAGTGAGCCGATCGTGCGGCCGGAGGTCCAGCCCCAGTCCTCGCTCTTGACCAGGCCGAGGGCGACGACGGCGATGCCGAGGGTGAGGAGGGCCGCGCCCACGAGGTCGAGCCGGGCGGTGGCGGGGCGGGCGGGCGTACGGGGCAGCACGCGCACGCCGACGGCCAGCGCGAAGACGCCGATGGGCAGGTTGACCAGGAAGACCCAGCGCCAGTCGAGCTGCGTGAGCAGGCCGCCGGCGACGGGGCCGAGCGCCGCGGCCACACCGCTGATGGCCGTCCAGCCGCGGACCGCGGCGACCCGCTTCTCGGGCGGGGCCGCGGCGAGCAGGATGCCGAGGGAGGAGGGGATCAGCATGGCCGCGCCGACGGCCTGGACGACCCTGGCCGCGACGAGGACCCACACCCCGGGCGCCACCGCGCAGGCGGCGGAGGCGACGGTGAAGACGGTGATGCCGAGGAGGTACGCCTGGCGGGGGCTGGTGCGGTCCGCGAGGCTGCCCGCCGGGACGAGCAGCGCGGCGAAGACGACCGCGTAGGCGTTGAGGACCCACGACAAGGACGCCAGCGAGGATCCGGAGAACTGATCGCCGATGTCGGGCAGGGCGACGTTGACGATGAACATGTCGAGGTTGGACATCGCAACCCCGGCTACAACGACGGCGAACACTGGACCGAAGCGGGGCTTCGTCGCACTGCCCGCCTGAGCGGCGGCAGTCTGAGTCATCGCTCTCCTCGCTCGCGAGTTGGCATTTCCAACTCACTGGAGCATACAGCGTCACCCAGCACTGACGGAATGTGAGGTGGGCCGCTCACCCACACTTCACGGGGAGTTGGCCGAAGCCGCGCTGAACGAGCTGGTCACGGAAGGTGGGTTCACCTGCGAGGGTCAGGCCGGGGAAGCGGCGCAGCACGGCGGGCAGCGCGATCTCCGCCTGCATCCGGGCCAGGCCCGCGCCGAGGCAGTAGTGCGCTCCCCCGCTGAGGGTGAGCGCGTGGTTGCCCTGCCGGCCGGGGTCGAAGACGCCGGGGTCCGCGTACTGGCGCGGGTCGCGGTTGCCCGCGGCGATCAGCAGCGTCACCTTCGTGCCGGCGGCCACCGGCACCCCGAAGAAGTCGAAGTCCTCGACGGCCATGCGGTTCAGGGCCTGTGCCGCGGGGTCGAAGCGCAGGGTCTCCTCGACGAAGCCGGGGGCGAGCGAGGGGTCCTCGCGCAGCCGGCCGGCGTGTTCGGGGTGCTCGACGGCGAGGCGCAGCGCGTTGCCGATGAGGTCCATGGGCGCTTCGGTGCCGGCGACCAGGAGCAGCATGAAGTTGGCGACCAGCTCCTCCTCGCTGAGCTCGCCGGTGCCGTCCCGCAGCCGGACCATCTCGCTCACCAGGTCGGTGCCGGGCCGGGCGCGGCGCCGGTCGGCCAGGTCGGTGAAGTACACGGCCAGTTGATCCATGGCGGCGTCGCCGGGGAGGAGCTGGGCGAGGTCCTGGACGGGCTCCAGGGCGGTGGTGATCGCGCCGATGGCGCCGCGGAAGCCGGGCTGTTCGGCCGCGGGTATGCCGAGCAGTTCCCCCATCACGGCCATGGGCACCCGGAACGCGAACTCCGCCATGAAGTCGACCGGGGCCCCGCCCGCGCCGAGGTCCGCCAGCCGGTCCACGAGCCCGCCGATCAGGCCCTCCAGGGCGGGCCGCAGGTCGGCGACGCGGCGGGGCGTGAAGGCGACGCCGAAGAAGCGGCGGTAGCGGTCGTGGTCGGGGTTGTTGCTGAAGAGCATGTTCTTGGTGAGCCAGCGCCAGGAGGAGTGGTCGCGCCAGCCGGGCAGCAGCGCGTCCTGCACGGCGGCGTCCGTGGACAGCAGGGCGGGTTCGCGGAGGGCTCTGGCGCATTCCGCGTGCCCGGTGACGACGAGCTGGCCCGGCCCCAGCGGCAGGATCGGGCCGTGGGCGCGCAGGGCTTCGTAGAGGGGATACGGGTCGCGCTTCCCCTGGGGGGAGAGGAGCGTCATCATGGCGGTGCGCGGGTCCGTGGCGGTGGTCATTGAGACTCCTTCGTCGCGCGGAACTGGGGCTTTTCACGCCGGGCGGCTCGGTCGTGCCGCGGGTCCGGCGGCCTGTGGTGCCGTGGTGCTACAGCGGGGCCATCACGAAGTCGTCCTTCGTCGTGCCGCAGTCGGGGCACTTCCAGTCCGCCGGGATGTCCTCCCAGCGGGTCCCGGGGGCGATGCCCTCCTCGGGCAGGCCGAGGGCTTCGTAGTAGACCCAGCCGCAGACCAGGCACATCCACGCCCTGCCGCCGGATTCCGTTTCCTCGCTCACGGGATGGTCTCTCCAGTCCTCGTGCCGTGTTCCGCGACGAACGCGGAGACGGCGCTCTTCACTTCGGGTGACATCAGGATGCCCATGTGGCCGCGGCCGGGGGCGCGTTCGAGCCGTACGGCGGGCAGTCCGGCGGCGATCGCCTCGGCCTCGCGGAAGGGGACGACCGGGTCGTCGGGGTCGTGGAGGGCGAGGACCGGGCAGTCGAGCGCGCGGCCGAGGCCGACGACGTCCCAGTGGCCGACGGGCACGCCGTTGCGGCGGTGCAGTTCGGCGCGGATCCGGTCGACGATCGCGGGCGACAGCCGCAGTTCGGCCTCGGCCCAGCGCTCCAGCACGGCCGAGAGCGTGCACGTCGGGGCGAGGAGGACGAGGCAGTCGACGCCCTGCCGTGGCCGCGCGGCGACGGCCCCGACCGCGGCGATCGAGCCCAGCGAGTGCGCGACCACCACCCGCGCGCCGCCGAGGGAGTCCAGGACGGCGCCCACGGCGGTGGTGAACTGCGTCATCGTCGCCCGGGTGCCCTCGTGCACGCCGTGCGCGGGGGCGTCGAACGCGGCCACGCGGTAGCCGAGTTGCCGCAGCGGAGCGATCAGGGAGTACATGCTGCTGCTGTCGGAACCCCAGCCGTGGACGAGCAGCGCGGTCGGCCCGCCGTCGTCGCCCCACAGATAGCCGCCGCGCACATCGGGGTTCCCCGCCACGGCGAACCTGCGGGCGCCCAGCGGCAGGACGTTGTCGGGCCGGGCGCCCAGCGTGCGGGTCCGGCTGAAGACGTCGGTCGCCCAGCGCCCGCCGGTGCCCGGCAGCACGGCGCCAACCGCCGCGTGGGCGATCCGCCTCAAGCTCAGCGGTGTCATGACGGCGCCTTCACCGCGGGCGGGGTGTCCGCCGGCGCGATGTGCGTACGCGAGAAGTCGGTGTAGAAGCCGGACTCCGTGTCGTAGAAGTGCAGCCGCCGGATGATGCGCGCCAGTTGCCCCACCCGCACCCGCTCCTCGCGGACCATGCCGGGGTACGCCTCCTTCAGCGCCGCCTGGGCCTTGCGGAGGTTGTAGTACGGGACGACGGGGGCCACGTGGTGCGCCGTGTGGATGGAGATGTTGTGGGTGAGGAAGAGCAGCCACCTCGGATACACGTAGTCCGTCGTCACCAGCAGCCTGCTGGCGTTGCGGGTCCAGTGCTCGCTGGTCAGGTAGGGCACGTCGCCGGCGCTGTGGTGCATCAGCGTCGTCGCGCTGAACCACGCGTGGGTGGCGAGCCACGGCGCGACGAAGTAGAGGAGGAAGCCCTCCGCGCCCGTGAAGTAGACGAGCGGGGTGAAGTACAGGACGCACACGGCCAGGACGAAGACGATCGACCGGCGGACGTCGCGGCGCGCCTCCCGCTTGGGGAAGAACGAGGGCCGGAAGCCCGACTCCCGCCAGTAGTTGATGGTGCCGCCCCAGAACGCCCAGGTCCGCGTCCCGTGGTAGATCACCTTCTCGTGGAGCGGCATCCGGTCGTACAGTGCCGCCGGGACCGGCCGCCAGTCCGTGTCCAGCTCCAGGTTGTTGGTGTGGCTGTGGTGCAGGTTGTGCACGTGACGCCAGGCGTGGAAGGGGTAGACCAGGGGCAGCAGGGACACATGGCCGACGGCGAAGTTGAACCTGCGCGACCGGGAGAACGAGCCGTGCCCGCAGTCGTGGGCGATGCAGTGCAGCCCCCAGCCGCCGAGGCCCGCCACCACCCACAGCGGGATGTACAGCAGCCAGTGCGGCGCGTAGGCGACGCCCACGATCGCCCCGGCGTACAGCGCCCAGCTGACGGCGAAGCCGAGCAGGCCGCGGGCGACCCGGGGTTCGAAGTAGTCCCTGGGGATCGCCGACGCGAGCCGCTCGCCCTCCAGCCGCTCCGACTTGCGCAGGAAGTCCTTGAAGGGTTCGCCGGGATCCGAGGGGAAGTTGTACGCGGCCATGGTCCCGCTTCCCCTCAGCCGGTCCGGTCGGACAGCCTGAGCTCCCGCGCCAGATAGCCGCTCAGGTCGTCGATGGTCTGGTGCTCGTAGAGCAGCCCCGGGGACAGCCGCCGCTCGACGACCTTCTCCAGCGCGCCCGACACCTGGACGGCGACCCGGGAGTCGAGCCCGTACGCCTCGAACGTCTTGCCGGTGTCGATGTCGGCGGGCGGCACCTCGATCCGCTGGGCCAGGTGGCCGATCAGCCACTGCCGGAGGGACTCCTCCGTCAGCGGTCCGGTTATCAGCGGTTCCTTCTTGCGTCCGAACATCTGGTGCTCACGCTCCCGTGGGTGTCGTGGTGGAAAGGGTGTGCTGAAAGGGGTGCGGTGGAAGGGGCGGGCGGGGGCAAGTGGGGTCAGGGCGGGCGGGGGCAAGTGGGGTCAGGCGGCGGACTTCACGGCCCGCTTGCGCGCGATGGTGGCCGCGTCGGGCTCCCTGAGGTCCCAGACGACGCCCGCCTTGCCCAGGCCGAAGAGCAGCCAGCCGCTGAGGTCCGGCTCCCACCAGGTCACCCCGTGGCGGTAGGAGCCCGGGAACGCGTGGTGGTTGTTCTGGAGCCCCTCGCCGAACGTGAACGCGGCGACGGGCCAGTTGTTGGCGCTGCGGTCGGCGTTGCCGAAGGGACGGCTGCCGATGGCGTGGCAGACCGAACCGACGCACCAGGCGGCCTGGTTGGCGACGAAGATCCGCGCCAGCCCGCCGAACACCAGGCCCGTCACGGCGGCTATCGGCGTCCGCTCGACGGCGAGGCCGGCCACGGCCGGGAGCAGCACGCCGGCGAGCACCCAGGTGGGATAGGTGCGGTGGTACCACATCAGCCGGCGGTCACGCAGGACGTCCGGGGCGAAGACCGTCCACTTGGAGGTCTCGTCGCTCAGCATCCACGGCATGTGCGCGTACCACAGGCCGCGCAGCCTGGCCCGCAGGCCGCGGCCGTGCAGGTTGGGCGAGTGCGGGTCGCCCTCGCGGTCGCTGAACCGGTGGTGCCTGCGGTGGGTGGTGACCCAGAACATCAACGGGCCCTGGGCGCCCATGGATCCGGTGATCATCATGACGCCCTCGAAGAAGGGCGACGTCTTGAACGCCTTGTGCGAGAGATAGCGGTGGAACCCGATGGTGATCCCGCCCATGTGCACGAAATACATCACACCGAACAGGACCAGGTCCGTGGTCGTGAAGTTTCCGGTCCACAGGAACCAGACCGCCGCCGCGGTGCCGAGCAGCGGCAGGGTCATCGTGGTCAGTGCGGAGAACCGTTTGATGCGGCGGCTGGCGGGATCCAGCTTGACGATGGCCGCCGCGAGAGGGTCGACGGTGGTGGTGGACACGTGGTGCTCCTTTCTTCGGCTGCCGGGCCGCGTGGCGGTACGGCCGCTTCCGCGCACCTGCGGACCGGCGAAGGCGCGCCGCCTATTCCGGTCGCGCGCGCTTCGGATAGCGGACGTCGGACACCAGACCCAGCAGGTCCAGCAGCCGGATGAAGCCTCCCGCGATGTCGATCTGCCAGAACGCGTGCCGGTTGTGCGCCAGACCCGGCTGCGCGTGGTGGTTGTTGTGCCAGGAGCCCCCCACCGAGAACGGCGCGAGCGAGGCGACGTTGCGGCTGTTGTCCCGCGTGCGGTGCGGCCTGCTCCCCAGCGTGTGACCGATCGAGTTGACGCTCCACGTCACGTGGTCGAGGAGGAAGATCCGGGCGAGCCCGCCCCAGAGCAGCCCGCCCACGGCGCCCCGGCCGCTGCCGCCGGTGAGCGCCCAGCCCAGCAGGGCGGGCAGCGCGAGACCGAGCAGGACCCAGCCGAAGTAGTACCGGTCGATCCGCATGACCAGCCGGTTCCGCAGCAGGTCGGGGACGCGCTTGCTCCAGTTCTGCCGGCGGACGGTGAACAGCCAGCCGACGTGGCCGTGCCAGAGCCCGCGCACCCGGGGGAAGCGCCGCCCGTCCTCGGCCGGCCGCGGCGAGTGCGGGTCGCCGTCGCGGTCGGTGTAGGCGTGGTGCTGGCGGTGCGTGGCCACCCAGAAGACGATCGGGCCCTGGGCCGCCATCGATCCGGCGATGCCCCAGAAGGCTGTGACACCGGGCCTGGCCGCGAAGGACAGGTGCGAGAAGAAGCGGTGGAAGCCGCCCTCCACGCCCAGGGAGGTCAGCAGGTACATCCCGATGAGCAGACCGAGGTCGACGGCGGTGAAGCCGTAGGCCACGGCGAACACCACCGCGCCCAGGAATCCGAGGGTGGGCACCCCCACCGTGACATAGGCGAGGCGGCGGGCGGAGGCGTCGGTGTCGGGGCCGGCCGCCGAGAGGTCACCGGGCGGGGGCGCGAAGGATGTCTCGGGCGCAGAGGTCATGGGGACTCCCGTCACCGTACGGACAGCGGCAGGTCGTCCGCGGCCGGGGTCAGCTTCTTCAGCGTTCCTTGGACATATGCCTTGCGGGTGGCGTCCCGGCGGACCTTGCCGCTGGTCGTCATCGGGATCGCGCCGACGGGGCCGATGTGCACATCGGCCGGTGCCACGCCGTGCCCGGCCGTCACCGCGGCGACCACCGCGTCCCGCACCCCGGCGAATTCCTCGGCCAATTGCCGTGCCGTGCCGCGGAATTCCGTGACCACCACGAGCTCCTCGCCGCTCTCCCCCGGCACGGAGAAGGCGGCCGCGCCGCGCAGCTTCCCGTGGGAGCCGCGCACGGAACGCTCGATGTCCTGCGGATACAGATTGCGGCCCGCGATGACGACGAGGTCCTTGAGGCGCCCGGTGATGAAGAGCTCCCCCTCGTGCAGGAATCCGAGGTCGCCGGTGCGCAGATAGGTGCGTTCGGCTTCCGAACCGGCGAGGCGCGCGGCGAAGGTCTCGGCGGTGAGCTCCGGCTTGTCCAGATAGCCCGCGGCGACGTTCGGGCCGCTCACCCAGACCTCGCCGACGCGGCCGGGCTCCGCCGGGCGCCGCTCGCCGGGGTCGACGACGATCACCTCGTGGCCCTCGGCGACCTCACCGCAGCTGACGATCCGGGCGGCCCGGCCGCCCTCCGACAGCGTGGCGTCCCCGGCGGCTTCGGCATCTTCGGCGGCTTCGGCGGCTTCGGCGGCCTCTGCGTCCTCGGCGGACAGGTGGCGGACGCGGCCGTTCTCCAGCTCCGCCTTGTCCAGCCATACGGTCCTCACGGCGCTGCCGGTGCGCTTGCCCGAGACGTAGAGGGTGGCCTCGGCGAGTCCGTAGCACGGGATGAGCGACGTCTCGTCGTAGCCGCGCGGCCCGAAGCGGTCCCGGAAGGCGTCCAGGGTGGCGCGCGAGACGGGCTCGGACCCGCAGAAGACCTGGCGCAGGCTGCCGAGGTCGAGTGTCGCCAGCTCCTCGTCGGTGATGCTCGACGTGCAGATGTCGAACGCGAAGTTCGGGCCGACCGAAATGGTCACCTTGTGGTCGGTGACGGCCTTGAGCCAGCGGTAGGGCCGCTGCACGAAGTACGCCGGGGGCATCAACACCAGGGGCCAGCCGCCGTGCACCGCGAGCATGATCGTGCCCATCAGGCCCATGTCGTGGTAGGGCGGCAGCCAGGTGCAGCCGACGCGGTCGGGCTCGTACCCCATGTTCGCCTCGAGGGCACGGCAGTTGCTGACGAGGTTCTCGTGCGTGAGCACGATCCCCTTGGGGTCGCCGGTCGAGCCGGAGGTGTACTGGAGCAGCGCCGGCCCGTCGGTCGGCGCGGCCGCGTGGGGGCCGCCGTCCGGGGTCCGGGCGCCCGCCGTCTGCCGGAAGTGGTCGTCGTCGACGAACATCCAGTGCGGGCGGGCCACGGACGCGGGCAGTTCCGCCTCGAACTGGGCGACGCGGTCCGCCAGCCGGGTGTCCGCGATGATCACGTCGGGGGCGCAGTCCTCGACGATGGCGACGAAGCGCGCGAGGGCCCGCTTCCCGGTCGGCGGGAAGGACGGCACGGCGGTGGCGCCGGCCCGGAAGATCCCGAAGAGGGCGGCGATGTAGTGCAGGCCCGGGTCGAGGGCCAGGACCACGCGCCGGCCCGTGAGTTCACGCCGCAGCAGGCCGGCGGCGATGACGTCGGCGTGCTCGACGAGGTCGTGGTACGTCCATTCCACGGCCGCGTCGTCCGTGCCGTCGGGCAGGAAGCGGAAGGCGAGCTGCCGGGGCAGGCTCGCACGGTGTCCGAGTATCTCGGGCAGGGTCTCGGGCCGTGGCGGACCCGCCCACCCTGATATGTGATCCACAGCGCCCCCGTTACACGGGTCTCGTGACCGGGTTCATCGCCCGGTGCCGGACCCTGGATTCCTGTGCTCCCGCCGCCGTGCACGGTGGAGCTCTCAGTCGGTGCGGATGATGCGGAGCTGCCGGGCCGAACCCAGGTGGGCGCCGTCCGGACCCCAGGCGTCGATCTCCTCGTCCACCCAGCCGTCGGCGGTGGCCGCGCCGGTCCGGGCGCGCAGGAGGATCCAGGGCGAGGCCGTGCGGTCGAGGTTCTCGCCGGTGCGTACCGTGAGTTCGACCGTCGGCACCAGGGCCAGGGTCGACAGCACGGCGGCATAGGACGGCGCCAGCGCGTCCATCAGGAGAATGAACCGCAGGGCGTCCGGTGGCCGCTCGTCGCCCACGAGCCTCAGCCAGGCGGTCAGTTCGGGTTCCGTGCCGCCCGCGTACGGCCGGTTGGGGCCGACCGGGCGGATCTCCAGATAGGCGGAAATGGGCACGAACTCCGGCGGGATCGCGAATATCTCGCATTCCTCGACGGGTGGCGCCTCCGGCATCGCGGGGGCGAACTCCCGCCATTCCGCCGGTTTGAGCGACCCGAAGACCGCCGAGGCGTCGACGTGTGTCCCCTTGGCCGTCACGGCCCTGGCGCCGACCGCGGTGAGGCTGCGCCCGGCCCTGGTCAGCGAGGTCTCCACCCGGAACTCGTCGCTGATCGGCCGGTGGAAGCGCGCGGTGACGCTCCGCAGGGGAAGGCCGGGCGCCTCGCCCCGCATCGCGGCTGCCATGAGCGCGACCGTGAGCCCGCCGTGAAATCCGCCGAAGCCGTTCAGGTGCGCTCCGGCGTCGATGCTGCCGGCCGCGGCCCGGCCGAGCAGATCCAGCGGCGACAGCGGTGGTGCGGTGTTCGTCATGAGCCCACCGTTTCCCCGGTCGGTGCGGGCGCGGGGAACCGCGCGCGATGACGGAACTCGATCGTCGACAACAGGCCAGCCATGGCGATGAGTTGGATCACACGTGTGACCGTAGAAGGGGCCTATGTCGCCAAGCAAGCAATAATTTTTGTGACCCGCGTCACGGGCGCGCGAATCATGGAATCCGCGTGACGTTCAACACTCGACGACCTTCCGCCATCGGGTTGCGGAATCCAACTCGCCCGGCGATAGTCTCCCCGGCGAGTGAGCTCGATCCGGTTCGGGGCCCGTACGAGAGGCACGGCGACCGCCGCCGCGGTGCGCCCGGTGCCCCGCGGAAGCCATGTGCTCCGCTATCGCCCCAGGCGGGGTCGGTCGTCCCGCCTTTTCCGGAGCGGGAACCGGACTCCGTCCACGATCCCCGGCAACGGCCGGCGTGGCCGGGCCCGGACGGTTTCCTCCGCCGGTTCTCCCGTGGCCGCGTTCCGTGTCGAGGGCACGGCGGCGGCCTCGTGACGACGGCCGGACGCGGGCCGGCACCAGGACGGACCGAAGGTGGGTATTGCCATGCTGATACGGCGAGCTGCCGCACAGGACGTAGGAATTCTGGGGATCGGCGCGTATCGGCCGCACCGCGTCGTGGGCAATGACGAGATCGCGGAACGCACCGGCCGTACACCTGAATGGATCGAACGGCGTACGGGCATCGTCGAGCGTCGGTACGCCGCCGCGGACGAGACCGTGGCGGACATGGCGGTGGAGGCGGCACGGAAGGCGGCCGCCGACGCGGGGGTCGCGCCCGGCGGGCCCTGGACGCGGCGGGTGTGCGCCCGGAGGAACTCGGCGCCTTCGTCCCGCACCAGGCGAATCTGCGGATGATCGAGACCGTGGCGCAGCGGCTGGGACTTCCCGCGCACGTCGCCGTGGCCCGCGACGTGGTGAACACCGGCAACACCTCGGCCGCCTCCATTCCCCTCGCCGTCGCCCGGCTGCGCGAATCGGGGGCCGTGGGCACGGGCGACCTGGCGCTGTTCCTCGGCTTCGGGGCCGGCCTCACCTGGGGAGCCCAGGTCGTGCGACTGCCGTGAGCGGTCCACGCGGTAGGCAGGGCGCCGACTGAGCACGTGCGCCGGGCAGTTCCGCACGCGACCCCTCCTCTCTTGCCCCCTCTTCTTCTCCTCAGCCCGTTTGCCCCCTTCCGTCCCACCGATGAACGCGTTCCGGCCAACGGGCCCGTGGTGTCGGCTTAATGTCGTGATGAGGCCACCGCGCAGCGGCTCGCCTCGCCGACGGAACACACCGCACCAAAGGCAAGGACACCATGACGTCAGCCCCTTCGCGCGTGCCGGGCCGGCCCGCCGCCCCGTCCGGAAAGCCCGCCGAACCGGAACGGCCGCCCTTCACACACTTCGGCCCGGAGATGCTGACCGCCGCGCTGGACGGGCTTCCCGCGGACTCCGTCGCACGGTTCACCGCCTCCTGGGACGACCTGCCGGCCGACGCCCACCTGGGCACCGACAGCCCCTACCGCTTCCGCCGGTACGGCACCTTCCGCATAGCCGACGGCCGGCTGACGCCGCTGCCGCACGCCGCGTTCTTCCAGGACCGGTCGGTGAACCGGGTGCACGGCGGGGTGGACCGGCTCTTCGCCCCGCTGGAGGAGTCCGTGGCCGCGGGCGAGGTGCTGCGCGCGGTCGTCCACGCCCTCCATGAGCGCCTGCCCGGCCCCCGGACCGGCATCGACACCTGCGGCGTCCACCAGATCCGCGTCACCGCCACCGTCCGGGCCGAGGGCCACCCCGCGCCCGAGGGCGTGCACCGGGACGGCCACGCGTACGTCGCGCAGGTGCTGATCCGCCGCCGGGGCGTGCGGGGCGCGGAGTCCTGCCTCTACGACCTCCAGGAGCGGCCCGTGCACCGGGCGTTGCTCACCACACCCCTGGAGACGATCCTGCTCGACGACAGGCGGGTGCTGCACGGGGTCTCCCCCGTACGGCCCGCGGCGGGCACGGACTCCGGTGTCCGCGACATGCTGCTCGTCGACTTCTTCCCGGGGGCGGCGTAAGGGCCGGAACTCCCCGGAACCCGCAGAGGGGATTCCTTCACTCCTATTACAGGCCCGTGAAGCCTTCCTTTCTTTCCCAGGTAAATGCTCATTCCACTCATACGATCCTCAGCACTTGTTGGTCCTGCACTTCCTGGAATGAGCCTGTCGATGAAACTCACCCCTTCCCGCCGCCTCTTCGCGACGGCGTCCGCGGCCGCCGTACTCCCGCTCCTGCTGTCGGCCTGCGGTCTGTCCGACGCGGCCGACGGCGACCAGGTGCGGATCGGGGTCAGCGGCGCCGACCCGGAGTGGGACGTCGTGGCCGAGGAGGCCAGGAAGGAGGGCATCGACGTCAAGACCGTCACCTTCGACGACTACCAGCTGCCCAACAGGGCGCTCGCCGACGGCGACATCGAGCTCAACGCTTTCCAGCACCTGGCGTTCCTCAGCCAGTTCAACGCGCGCAACGGCACCGACATCGTGCCCGTCACCTCCACCTCCGTGGCACCGATGGGCCTCTACTCCCTCAAGCACAAGAAGCCCGCCGAACTCCCGGACGGCGCCCGGATCGCCATCCCCAACGACCCGTCGAACCAGGGCCGGGCCCTGCTCGTGCTGGAGCAGGCGAAGCTGATCGAGGTCAGGGACAAGGCGGGAATCTACGCCACGCCGGAGGACATCGAGGCCAATCCGAGGCATCTGAAGATCACTCCGGTCGACGCCCAGCAGACTCCGCGCACCCTCAAGGACACCGACGCCTCGGTCATCAACGACGGCGTCGCCGTGCTGGCCGGTCACCAGCCGTCGGAGGCGATCTTCCGCGACGACCCGGAGAGCGCCGCCGCCCGCCCGTACGTCAACGTCATCGCCGCCCGGGCGAAGGACAAGGACAGCGAGGCCGTGCGGAAGATCGTCAAGATCTACCGGTCCCCGAAGGTCCAGGAGGCCGTGGCGAAGTCGGCGCACGGCGCGAAGTACGTCGTGGACATCCCGGCGGCCGAGCTCCAGCGGGAACTCGACCGGCTCCAGAAGCAGAGCCGGGGCTGACCGATGATCGAACTCCGTGGCGTCAGCAAGGTCTTCCCCGCCCGCGAGGGCAGGCGGGAGTCCGGATTCCGGGCCGTCGACGAGGTGTCCCTGACCATCCGCGCGGGCAGCGTCTTCGGCATCGTCGGCCACAGCGGCGCGGGCAAGAGCACCCTGCTGCGCCTGATCAACCACCTGGAGGTGCCCACCTCCGGCACGGTGCTCATCGACGGCCAGGACCTCGGCGCGCTGGGCGAGCGACGGCGCCGGGCCGTCCGGCGGTCCATCGGGATGGTCTTCCAGCAGTTCAACCTGTTCCGCTCGCGCACGGTCCTCGGCAACGTCGCCTATCCGCTGAAACTGTCGGGGCTGCCGCGCGCCGAGGTCCGTGCGCGCGCCGAGGAGGCCCTGCGGTTCGTGGGGCTGGCGGAGCACGCGCGCCGCTATCCGGAGCGGCTCTCCGGCGGCCAGCGTCAGCGCGTCGGCATCGCCCGCGCCCTCGCCACCTCCCCCAAGGTGCTGCTCTGCGACGAGGCGACCTCCGCGCTCGACCCGCAGACCACGGGCGAGGTGCTGGCCCTGCTCCGGCGGGTCAACAGCGAGCTCGGGATCACCATCGTGCTGATCACCCATGAGATGGACGTGGTGCGCGGCATCTGCGACGAGGTGGCCGTCATGGCGGACGGCCGGGTCGTGGAGAGCGGCGGTGTCTACGACGTCTTCTCCCGGCCCCGGCACCCCGTCACCTCCTCCTTCGTCCGCTCGGCGCTGCACGACGTGCCCGAGGACGCGATCCTGGAACGGCTGCGCACCCGGCACACCGGCCGGCTCGTCACCCTGCCGGTCTCCGCCGACGCCGCGGGCACGCACGAGTGGTCCCGGCTGCTGCGCCGGTACGAGCTGGACTTCTCCGTCGCCCACGCCGGGGTCGCCGAGGTGCAGGACCGCCCGCTGGGCAGTGTGACGCTCGAACTGCGCGGTCCGGACGACGCGATCGACGCCTTCCTCACCGAACTGGCCGCGGCCGGAAAGGCCGCCGCGTGAACGTCGACTGGAGCAGATTCTGGGTCAAGGTGGTCGACGCCACCGGCGAGACGGTCTACATGGTGCTGGTCACCCTGGGCCTGTCCGCGCTGCTCGGCCTGGCCGTCGGCATCGTCCTCCACGCCACCCGCAAGGGCGGCATCCTGCAGAACCGGCTGGTCTTCGCGGTGCTCAACGCGCTGATCAATGTGATCCGCCCGGTGCCCTTCATCATCGCCATCGTGGCGCTGTCACCGGTGACCCGCGGCGTGGTGGGCACGATGATCGGCACCGAGGCGGCGATCTTCCCGATGGTGCTCGTGGCGACGTTCGGGGTGGCCCGGATCGTGGAGAGCAATCTGCTGTCCGTCGAGCCCGGGGTGGTCGAGGCCGCGCGGTCGATGGGTGCGGGCCCCTGGCGGATCATCCTCACCGTGCTGATCCCGGAGGCACTCGGACCGCTGATCCTGGGCTTCACCTTCATGCTGGTCGCGCTGATCGACTTCTCGGCGGTGGCCGGGACCGTGGGCGGCGGCGGGGTGGGCAACCTCGCCATGACGTACGGCTATCTGCGCTTCGACACCTCGGTGATGGTGGTGACGGTGGCAGTCCTGATCGTGCTGGTGCAGATCGCCCAGCTGCTGGGCAATCTGCTGGCCCGCAAGGTGCTGCGCCGCTGACGGCCGGGCGGCGCCCCGGGCGGCGGCACTCCGCCGCCCGGGGCGCCGCTCAGTCGACGGTCTGGGCTATGACGTCCTCGATCCGGGGGGAGCGGATGACGTGCAGGACGCCCACGTCGCTGTAACGGGCGCTGATGTTGCTCCAGTGGTAATTCCCGCGCATGCAGGCGCGGTTGGTGTCCAGGAAGCGGTGGGTGTTCTCGCGCTCCTCCCCCGAGAAGCCGAAGGCGTCGCACAGCCGGTCGGCCTCGTCGACGAGCTGCTGGAAGCGGCGGGTGCGCCGGCGCACCATCTCCTGGAGCCGGGCGACGGCCTCGTCCTGTGAGCAGGAGTGCTCCCTGCTCAGCAGCAGGGCCGCGTTGTTCGGGTCGCCGTTCGCCTGGTCCTTCTCCAGCGAGTGGAGGTCGTTGGTGAGCGTGACGACCTCGGCGGTGATGTCGCGGGCCTCCAGCATGCACATGCTCTGGTGGATCTCCGGCGGTGCCTCGAAGTGCCCGCAGCGCTCGGAGATGTCGAGGACGACCTGGCTGCCGATCCCGTCACGGCGCAGCTTCATGTACGAGTCCATGCCGAGCGCGGTGCCGCTCTTGCGGTTGACGGCCTCCGAGACGTAGGTCAGGAAGTACTCCTCCCAGTGCCGGACGGTGCGTGCCCGCCAGGCGGCCGACATCCCCTGCTGGGCCCGGGTCCACAGGCTCGACCACAGGCGGGCCAGCGGGAAGGTCGGCACGACGGCGGGCTTGCCGAAGCCGGAGCCCTGCCGCGCGAGGGCCGCCATCTCGTGGCAGATCTCGTACGTGGCCGCGGGGTTGTGGCCCAGGGCGCCGTCGAAGAGGTCGTCGAAAAAGAAGAGGAAGCTCTGCACCGCGAGGCCGAAGGTCAGCTCCCGCTCGGAGACGTCGGGCAGGAAGCCCGCCGCGAGCAGGGCGATGTTCCATGACCGGTAGCGCTCGATGTTCTGCTGGCTGCTGAGCAGACCAGCCGATATCAGCCATCGCTCGTTGCGATCGGCCACGGCGTCCACCCGTGGATTCGTCTTGGTGGGGAACGGTATGTCCAGTGCGATGTCCTGTGGCATCTGGGGCCGGCCTCCTTCGGGCCATTCCGAGCCGAACTCGACGTGGCGGTACGGGGTGCTCGGACCGGGCGAAGCCCGTCCTGGTCTGCGGTGGGTGCTCCTCGGCGGAGCGGAGGCCGGCTCTCCGGCGGATCGGCACGGAGAAGGCAGGGATACGCCCGCACGCGTTCCCTCGCGGCGCGGTGCCCGCGCCGTGTCCCCCTGGACGGTCGCTCCCAGGCTGGATCACTGCCCCCTCCCTCGTCCCCCGTGGCGGGCCGTGCGTCCAGGCCCCGTCTCCTCTCCCCTGGCGGGCCTGGCAAGAAGGTGCCCTCTAGACGCGAGCGTAAAAACGAAAACCATACATTCGATAGAGGTATTGAGGCACACGGCGCACTCGGTCCGTGCTGCATAGGCAAACGGCTTTGTCCGTGCGCCACGCGCCCCCTGATGCGGCTCAGCTGCGATGCGGTGACAATAGCGCCGTGATCCGGACGCCCCGGGGAAGGCGTACCGTGAACGTACGACAGGGTCTGGTGAGCCACCGGCGACACGCCCGGCACTCGGGAACGCAACAGCGCCAGTGGGCGGCGGTACGGACCTGACTACGCGCCCAACGGCATATGGTGACGGCATATCGGAGTGACCGGATTCCGTACCCTGGCACGGCAGTCGGACCCCCTCATCGGGGAGCGGCGCGCGGCCGTTCGCTCACCTGCCCGAACCGCACACCGCCTCGGCGCCATCGCTGACGGCATGCACGTCGCGCGCTCCGTCCTCGAAGGCGCCGTCCCCCGGAAGGGCCAGGGCGAGTAGGCCCAGCAGCCCGCCGAAGAAGAGGAAGACGGCCGCGTCGGGCCAGCTGTCCACCAGCGCGCCGGACAGCGCCGCGCCGAGCGGTGGCGTGGCCACTGCGGAGCCCGGGCCGCCGAGGTGGGCGAGGCCGTACAGCAGCCCCGTCCGAGCGGTGAACAGGCCTGGGGAGGGCAGGAGTTCGGTGTCGAGCCCGGCCCCGGATCCGGTCACGCGCCAGGATGAGGCGCGGATGGTCGCGGTGCCACAGGTGCTCGTGCAGGGCGATGCCGATGCCCGCGCTCCCAGTGGCCGGTCGCGCCCGCGCGCCCGAGCCGCACGACATCATGGCCACCGGCCCCACGTGGCCGGGGACGGACGCGGTGATGACATCATCGGCGTGCGGTTCGCGCCGGCCGTCGAGGGGCCCGCGCCCGTCACCCCGCACGAGGAGCAGCATGGACGTCGAACAGCGCCCCGCCGGCACGGCCCCGGCGGGCAGGCTGATCGAGAAGGTCGCGTGGATCCGGCTGGAGAACGGCCGGGTGCTCACGGCCCGTACGCACGACAGGCCCGCCTTCTACCTCCCCGGCGGCAAGCCGGAGGCCGGGGAGAGCCGGGAGGAGGCCCTGGTACGGGAGATCACGGAGGAGCTCGGCGTCACGCTGGACCCCGCGACGATCGCGCACGCGGTCACCGTCGAGGCCGCGGCCGACGGCAAGGCGGCCGGTACGGTCGTGCGGATGGTCTGCTTCACGGCCGAGGGGACGGGCGCCCCGGTGCCGGACGGCGAGATCGCCGAGGTGGCGTGGCTGGGCCCCGAGGACCGCGACCGGGTCAGCGCCGCCACGGCCATGGTCCTGGACGAACTGGTGGCCACGGGCCTGCTGCCGCGCGCGTGACGGCGCGGCGGGCCTGTCCGGCGGATCTTGTGGTCGGTGCTGTGGGTGGTCGTCGTCCGCACCACCGCTGCGCGGCGGTGTCCTCAAGCGCTCCGGGTGTGCAGATTGTGACTGGAGTGGCACTCGACCACCTCAGAACACTGCAATAAACAGACACACCGGAGGAAGGAGGGATCAAGCCGTCTGCATTCGGCCTGGCGTACGCCTGGTCAGGAGGTTTCCGTCGGACCAGGGGCCGGGCGCGGCCTCAGCCGCGGATGAGGTCGGCGGCCCGTTCCGCGATCATGATGGTCGGGGCGTTGGTGTTGCCCCGGGGGATCACGGGCATGACCGAGGCGTCGCACACCCGTAGCCCGTCCACCCCGGTCACTCGGAGCGCCGCGTCGACCACCGTGCCCATCGCGCAGGTGCCGACCGGGTGGTAGAGGGTCTCCGCGCGGGCGCGCGTCCACCGCTCCAGCGCCCCGCGGTCCGTGGCCGGGAGGGCGTACAGGGCGGCGAAGTGGCCGGACAGCGGCCGGGTGTTGCCGATCTCGATGACCAGTTCCAGGCCGTCGACGAGGCGTGCGAGGTCGGTGGGCCCGGTGCCGTAGCACGGATCGATCACGGGGGCGGCCGCCGGGTCGGCGGAGCGGAGCGTGATCCTCCCCCGGCTCGTGGGCGTCAGCAGGGACACCCCGATCGTGAACCCGGGGCACGGCGGCGGCGTCAGGCCGTGGTTGTCGAAGAGCACGGGGGCGGCGTGCAGTTGCAGGTGCGGCGGGGCACCCCCGGCGGCGACGAACGCGCCCGCCTCGACCACGTGCGACGCCAGCGGGCCACGGCGCCCGGCCGCATAACGCAGCACGTTCACCGGGCCGAGGGCCGATTCCATGGTGCGGACGCCGCGCACCTCCCAGCCCGCGCCGATGGTCAGGTGGTCCTGGAGGTTACGGCCGACCTGCGGGCTGTCGGACACGACGGCGATGCCCAGCGCGGTGAGCTCGGCGGCGGGGCCGATGCCGGAGAGCAGGAGCAGCCGGGGCGAGCCGATCGCGCCGGCCGCCAGGATCACCTCGCGGCGGGCGCGGAACTCCGCTTCCCGGCCGTCGAGTTCGGCGCTCACCCCGACCGCCCGGCCGCGCTCGACGAGGACGCGCCGCACGGTCGCCCGGGTGCGCACCGTCAGATTGCGGCGCCGTGCGGCGGGCCGGAGGAAGGCGCTCGCGGTGCCGGCGCGGCGGCCGCGCCGGACGGTGGCCTGGTAGAAGCCGACGCCGTCCTGCCGGGCGCCGTTGAAGTCGGGGTTCGCGGGCAGTCCCGCCGCTCGGGCCGCCGCGTGGAACGCCTCGCTGAGCGGGTGCCGGTGGCGGAGGTCGGAGACGGCGAGCGGGCCGCCGGTGCCGTGGTGGGCGTCGGCGCCGCGCGCGTTGTGCTCCGAGCGCCGGAAGTACGGGAGGACGTCGTCGTAGCCCCAGCCGTCCAGGCCCCGGTCGCGCCAGCCGTCGTAGTCGGCGGCGTTCCCCCGGACGTACACCATGGCGTTGATCGAGGAGCCGCCACCGAGGACCTTGCCCGCGGGCCAGTACAGCTCCCGGCCGTCGAGCGCGTGCTGGGCGCGGGTGCGGTGGTCCCAGTCGACCTCGGTGCGGAAGAGCGTGGAGAAGGCGGCGGGCACGGATATCGCGCGGACGGCGTCGTCGCGTCCGGCCTCCAGGAGCAGGACGCTCGTGCCGGGGTCGGCGCTGAGCCTGGCGGCGAGGACACAGCCGGCGGACCCGGCGCCGACGATCACGTAGTCGTGGTCCGCCTGGTCGCCCACGCTCACTCCCGGTCGTGATGGCAGACGGCTTCGAGGAGGAAGCCGTGGGGGTCGGTCCAGAACGTGGCGTAGTAGGGCGGCGGGTATTCGGGGAACTCCCTTGGAGCGTGGACGAGTTCACCGCCCGCGGCGACCACGGCCGCGGCGACCTCCCTGACCCGGGTGCGGGTGGGGACCATGAAGGCGAGGTGCTGGAGGCCGGTGCGGTGGCGGGAGTGGGCGCCGGGCTCCGCGCTCTCGTAGAGGAAGAGGTAGGTGCCGCGCTTGCCGTCCGCGGGCCGGTAGGCGTGCTGTGTCGCGTCGCCGAAATAGGTCTCGAAGTCCAGCAGGGGCACGATGCGGTCGTAGTACGCGACGGCGGCCCGCAGGTCGGGGACGTTGAGGCCCAGGTGTCCGATCACGCGGTGCCGCCCTTCCCCGGGGTGTGCGCCTGGCGGGGCATGGCGACCAGCACCAGCACGGCCGCGACGAGGTTGCAGACGGCGGCGACGCCGATGGCCGTCTGGATGCTGTCCGCGAGGGCCCGGCCCGCCGGTTCCAGGATCGCCGTGCGCGCCGCGGGCGGTAGCCCGGAGACGTCGGGACGGCCGCCCGAGGAGAGCCGCTCGACGACGCGGGCGCGTTCGCCGTCCGGGAGCGCGAGGTGGGCCAGCGCGCCGGGCAGCTTGTCGCGGAAGTGCTGGATGACGACGGTGCCCAGGACGGCGACGCCCAGGACCCCGCCGATCTGCCGGGAGGTCTGGACGGCCCCGGCGCCCATGCCCGCCCGGTTCTCCATGACCGCGGCGAGCACCGCGATCGTCCCGGGCGTGACGGCCAGCGTCGTGCCGAAGCCGATGAGGACGAACGGGCCGGTGTACTCCAGGAATCCGTCGTCCATCGGCACCCGGGTCAGGGCGAGCAGGCCCAGCGCGGAGACGGCGCAGCCCGCGGCGAGCGGGAGCCGGGCGCCGTAGCGGCCGGTCACCCACCCGGCGACGGGCGCGGCCACGGCGGTCGCCGCGGTCAGCGGGAGGAAGCGCAGCCCGGTGTCGTACGCGGAGAGCCCCTCGAAGGACTGGAAGTGGACCGAGAGGAACAGCAGGACGCCGAACATGCCGAAGAAGGTGACCATGCCCGCGAGGTTGGGCAGGGTGAAGGCCCGGTCGCGGAAGAGGGTCATCGGCAGGACGGGGGCGCGGGTGCGCAGCTCCCAGCCCGCGAAGCCGGCGAGGAGCACCGCCGCGAGGGCGAGCACGCCGAGGACGGCGGCGGAGGTCCAGCCCCAGTCGTCGGCCTGGATGAGGCCGAGGGTCAGGGAGCCGACGCCCGCGGAGAAGAGCACCATGCCGGTCGTGTCGATGCGGCGTCCGGCGTGGCCGCGGCCCGTGGTGATGAACCGCAGGGCGGCGAGCGCGGCGAGGAGCCCGATCGGCACGTTGACCCAGAACACGCTGGCCCAGCCGAAGTGGGTCACGAGGAGGCCGCCGACCAGCGGGCCGCCGGCCAGCCCGAGGCTGCCGACGCCGGACCAGATGCCCACCGCGGCGGCCCGCACCCGCGGGGTGCCGCCCTGCGCGGTGATCAGGGACAGCGAGATCGGCATGATCACCGCGCCGCAGGCGCCCTGGAGTCCGCGGGCGGCGAGGAGGAAGCCGATGTCCGGCGCCACGGCGCAGAGCGCCGACGCGGCGGTGAATCCCAGGATGCCCACGAGGAACACCCGTTTATGGCCGAACACGTCACCGATGTCACCGGCCACGAGCATCAGGCAGGCGAACGTCAAGGTGTAGGCGTTGACGACCCATTGGAGGCCGGTGAAGGTCGTGCCGAGGGAGTCCTGGATGTCGGGCAGCGCGACGTTGACGATGGTCGTGTCGAGCCAGACCATGAACAGCCCGGTGCAGAGGATGACGAGCACCGGTGCCATGGACCGCAGCGTCACTGTGTCCCCGGCGGCCCCGACGGCCCCTACACCCTCCGGCACGCGCGGCCGCCGCAGCCTCTCCGCCTCCGTCATGTCTCTCCACGCCTCCTCGGCCCCGGGGGCCTACCGGCTCACAGCTGAGATCCGACAGTCCAGGTCGGCCGGTGCGGTACGGCACCGGTGGGCGAACAGTTGCTCCCCGGGCGGGGCGGCGCTGGCCACGAGGCGGTCGGGGCGCGAGCCCGCGAAGGTCTCGGGGGCGACGGCGTCCGGTCCGAACAGGGTGCGTGCGAGGTGGTGATGGGCGACGTCGACGCTCTTCCACTGCCCGTCGTCGTCCCGGACGTCGAGCCAGGTGTGGTCGCAGACCTCCGGCCCCACGAGCCAGCCGGTGCGGCCACGGACCTCGTATCCCGCGGCGGTCAGCCGCCGCGCGAGCGAGAGCGTACCACTGACGCAGTCGACCAGCCCCCGTTCCGCCATCCACGCGGCGTCGGCGCGGACGGCGGCCGGCATGCGGACGTAGCGCAGCGGCCGGGCGAGTTCGTCGGCGGTCTCGGCGCGGAGCCGCGGGCCCACCAGACGCGCGTGTACGCCGCGGGTCCGCACCCGGTGGCTCAGGGTGTGGACGGCCTCGGGGCCGGACCAGCGCCGGGGCCCGGCGCCGGCGGCGGGGGTGTCGTACGGGACCGGTGGCCAGGCCCGCCAGTGCCCCTCCCCCTCGTGACGTAGGCAGGTCAGGGTGGTCCGCAGTTCCCATGCGCGCGTGCGTGACCAGTGCCGGGGGTCCTGCCGGGTGAAGCGCAGGGCCAGCGACAGGGCCACCTCGGGTACGGAGACGCGCGATCCGGAGTGGACGGCGAGGTTGAACAGGTCGCGGCTGTCGTAGCGTTCCCCGTCGGGCGCGGGCCGCGCGGGCAGGCCCCCGGCGGTGAGCCGCGCCCACACCGGGGGCGGGCAGCGCAGCAGGTGGCGGGCCGTGGCCGCGTCCAGCTCGGGCCGGGCGTGGGCGGCGGGCACGGGCACGAAGCCGTCGAGGGCCGCCTGCCAGCCCGCCTCCGTGCCGGCGGCGTCGCTCATGTCCTCGCTCATGTCCTCGCTCATGTCCTCGCCACGAAGCGGCCCACGACGGTCTCGAACTCCTCGGTCGCCTCGATGAACGGCATGTGGCCCGCGCCCTCGATGACGTGGCCGGTGGCGTCGGGGATCAGGGCCGTGGCGTCCTTCAGGGTGGTGCGGGACCACAGGTGGTCGCCGTCCCCGATCAGCAGCAGGACGGGCCGGGTGATCCGCGCGAGCAGGGCGGGGTCGCCGGACGCCTGGCGGAGTTCGGTCACGCACACGCGCACCTGCGCCTCGGAGTTGAGGGCGAGGAAGTGTTCGCGCAGCGCGAGGTAGGTGGCGCGGCCGCCGCGTTCGATGGCCTTGTCGGTGAAGACCAGCGGATAGAGGTAGTCGAAGACGCCCGCGGCGTGCGTGGTGTCCAGGCGCTGGAGCCAGTCCTTGGCCATGAGCCGCATGCGCAGCGGGCCGTACGGCGAGAAGGCGGGGCCGGTGAGGACCATGCCGCGGACGCGTTCGGGGTGGCGGAGGGCGAAGTCGCGGCAGATCAGGGTGGAGGCGGAGGTGCCGATCAGGTGGACGGCGTCGTGGCCGAGGTGGTCGAGGAGGTCGCGCAGGTCCCCCACGTGGTCGTCGAAGTGGTGTGCGCCGGGGCCGGGGCTGGAGACTCCCTGGTTGCGCAGGTCGTAGGTGACGACGGTGTGGTCGCGGACGAGGCGTGAGGTGAAGTTCCGCCAGGCGGGGGCGACGATGAAGAAGTTGTTGAGGCAGACGACGGGCGGGCCGCTGCCGACGCTCTCGTAGTACAGCTCGGCGCCGGTGGCCGTGGCGCAGCGGCCCTGGCCGCGGTAGCGCAGGTCGAGGGTGGCGGGGTCGGCGAAGTCAAACACGGGCGGCCGCCTTGCGCAGGGCGCGGACCTGTTCGGCGGCGCCGTCCTTGAGGTAGCGGGTGATGTACGCGCCGACGCGGGCGGGGCCGAGCGGGACGGTGAGGAGGTCCGCGCAGTGCCGCCGGGCCCTGGACGCGTCGAAGACCTTGTCCTGGCGCATGTAGGCGCCCTGGAAGTCGAGGCCCTTGTTGAACGCCTCGTCGATGGAGTTCAGTTCGGCCCGGTCGCGGACCCAGCGCGGCGCGCGGATACCGAGGGCGCCGGTCAGGGCGGTGAGGGCCTCGCCGAGGCGGGTGGGTTCGCTGTTGGTCAGGTGGTAGATCCCGCCGGGCGCCCCCACGGCGCCGAGGCGCACCGCCGCCGCGGCCACGGCGTCGACGGGCACGAGGTTGCCGCGTGTGTCGGGGTCGCCGAGGATCGCCACGGGGTAATGGTCGAGGTAGTTGCCGAGCCGGGGCTCGATCAGGGCGCGGAACGCGGTCAGTTCGTCGACGAAGCTGTAGAGGCCGAAGGTGG
Source organism: Streptomyces sp. NPDC051173 (assembly GCF_040689515.1). Lineage (NCBI taxonomy): Bacteria > Bacillati > Actinomycetota > Actinomycetes > Kitasatosporales > Streptomycetaceae > Streptomyces > Streptomyces sp. NPDC051173. The sequence continues at coordinate 5,958 of NZ_JBFBBD010000030.1, read as the reverse complement.
TGGGCGCGGCGAGGGTCCCGCTGTGGCCGATGACGATGCCGGGGCGCAGGATGCGCACGGTCTCGACCGGCACCCCGGCCACCAGGGCCTCGGCGGCCATCTTGGAGCTCTCGTACGCGTTGTTGGCGCGGCAGCCGGCGGGGACGGGGGCCTCGGTCAGCAGTCCGGTGCGGTCGCCCACCACATAGGCGGTGCTCACCAGGTCGAAGGTGTGGGCGCCGAGCCGTACGGCCAGTTCTGCGGCGTTGCGGGTGCCGGTCACGTTGTGCAGGTCGATCTCCGCGCGGTCGCGGTCGCGGAACTTCAGGGAGGCGGCGGCGTGCCACACCTCGCCCGCCGCCGGGGGCAGCAGGGCGTCGGGTATGCCGCAGCCGGGGGCGGTCACGTCGCCGGGCAGCACCCGGCAGCGGGTGGCGATCAGCCCGGCGACGTCGTCCATGCCGTAGTCGGCGGCCATGCGGGCGAGCAGCCGGGGGACCCGGCGGGCGGCGGGTTCGTGCCGGCTGTCGCGGGCCAGGCACAGGATGTCGGCGTCGGTGCGGCGCAGCAGTTCGAGGACGATCGCGCCGCCGACGAGGCCGGTGGCGCCGGTGACGAGGGCGGGTGGTGCGCCGGACGGCGTCATGGAGCGTGCTCCCTGTGGGCGGGCCGGCCGGTGGCCGGTGGTGCGGTGCGGTCGTCGATGTGGCGGGCGAGCGCCGTGAGGGTGGCGAAGGTCTGGGGAGAGGTGTCCTCGTCCCAGGTGAACGCGAATTCGGTCTCGATGCGGACGAGGAAGTCCACCAGGACCATGGAGGGGAGCCCGAGCTCGCGCAGGGGTGCTGCCGGGTCGATGCGCGTGGTGTCGAGCGGCTCCGGGCCGACGCGGGCGAGCAGGAGGACGAGCCGGCCGAGGGTGTCCGCGGGCGGTGCCGCGCTCAGCCTGCGGTAGAGCTCCTGGACGTCGGCGACGGTGAGGAGGGTGGTGAACTCCTCGAAGGCGTGGCCTTCCCCGGCCTCGCCGATGTCCTCGCCGATCCGGGCCGCGAGCGCGACCCTGGCCAGCGAGTCGAGGCCCAGGTCCTCGCGCAGGCGGGCCGAGGGCACGACGGCGGCACGGTCCGCCCAGGGCGGCAGGGTCTCGGTGATCAGGGCGACGGCCCGTGCCGCGGGGTCGTCCTCGGGTGTCCGCCGGGTCATGGCGCCTCTCCCGTCCTGGGTGCGGGTGTCGTCGCGGGGAGCTGCGCCGGGGTGAACAGGCGGTTCCCGAAGTGGGCGGCGATCGCGGCCCGGTCCGGCTTGAGGGTGCGGGTCAGCAGCCCGTTGACGGCGGTGAACGCCTCCTCCGTGCAGAACAGACGGGCGATCCGGGCCGGTTCGGGCAGGCCGCGGTTGAGGTCCTCGACGGTGCGGTCGAGCCGGGTGCGCACGCTGTCGTCGGCCGGGTCCGACAGGGAGACGACCGCGGTCACCACATGGGCGTGCTCGCCGCCCAGCAGTACGGCGTGCGCGACCCCCGGCAGTCCGGCGAGGGCGCGCTCGGCCGGTTCGGGCTGGAGCTTGTAGCCGGACCGCGTGATGATGACGGCCTTCTTGCGCCCGGTGAGGTGCAGGTACGGCCCGTCGAAGTGGCCGAGGTCGCCCGTGCCGGTCCAGCCGTCGGGGCGGTGGACGTCGTCATCGCCGTGCTCACCGTAATAACCCACGCTGCGGGGCGGGTCGAAGCGGACGAGTATCTCGCCGTCCTCGGCGGTCCTGACGGTGCCGGGGAGCAGCGGCCGGCCCACGGAGCCGTGCCGGGTGCGGCCCGGAAGGTTCCAGGAGATGACGCCCACCTCGGTCATTCCGTAGAACTCGTGCAGCGCGAAGCCGAGTTGTTCCATGAGCCGCAGGGTGGCCACCCGGGCCGGTGCCGAGCCGGTGAGCAGCAGCCGCGCCCGGCCGCCCAACTGGGCGTGCGCGTCGGCGAAGAGCCGTCGGCGCACGCGCTGCCGGACGCCGCGCAGGGGGATCAGCCCGGTCAGCCGCCGCAGCCGGCCGGCCCGGCGTCGCTCGGCGGGGGGCAGGGCCAGGTGGCGGTTCTCGACGGTCTCGAAGAAGGCCGGGGGGCCGACGACGACGGTGGGCGCCATCGCCTTGAGTGCCGGGTGCAGTCGGGGCACGTCCGCGAGCCGGATGTCGAAGCCGCGCCAGACGGCGAGGTAGACCATGAGCCGCTGCGGGAAGGCGGTGAGCGGCAGGACCACGAAGATGGCGTCGCTCGCGTCCAGGCGCAGCTGGACGGCGTACTCCTCCAGGGTCGCGACGGTGCCGGGCGCGCTCATCATGACGCACTTGGGCCGGCCGCTGGAGCCGGAGGAGAACACCAGCGTGAAGACGTCGGGCCCGGGGACTTCACGGGCGCGGCCGGGTGCGACGACGGCGGCGCCCGGGTCGTCCAGCGGCGCGGTCCAGGGCAGGCCGGGAGCGCGCCGGGTGTATTCGCTCCGCGACATCAGCAGCAGCCCGAGGCCGTACGCGGCGCGGAGTTCCTCCGGCGGGGTGTCGTGGTGGGTCTCGACGGGCAGGGCGACGGAGACGGCCCGCAGCCGGATCAGCGCAAGGTCGGCGACGATCCACTCGTAGCTGTTCGTGCCGAGGATGCCGACGTGCGTCCCGGCGACGACGCCGGCGCGCTCCAGCGCGGCGCAGGCGGCGAGGACGTCGTCGTGGACCCGGGCGTAGGAGTGGCGGACGATTTCACGCCCCCGGTAGCACCACAATTCCCGCCCGGGATATTCGGCGAGGCGATCGACCAGCGTATGGAATTCGGAATTCACATTTCCGTCGTACGCTCCGGGCGGCTGCCCCTTACGGCCCGGAACGCGCATGGACGATCCCCCCGTCGACACCGCTGGTCCATGACCACTGGACCCAGTCGACTTTAGGAGCGCACCGTCTACGCGACGTCTACGGGGCGTCCGCCGGGAGCGGGCCGATACACCTGCCGTGCCGGTCAGGGAGTTGCTACTCTCACGTAAGCGCTCCCCGACACGCGGTGACCCCCGATCCGGCTCCGGTGCGAGTCCTTGCTTGATCGCCAAATGGCCGGTTCCCCGCCTCATCCGGAGTGCCCTCGAACTGACTACAATCCGCGCGACCGAAGCGTCGCCCGGAGTCGGCAGATCCCATCGGTGGCCCGCTGCCGGTCCGGCGTCAACCTCTGCATCCCGGGGGAACCGTGAAATTTCGAGTCTTGGGATATCTGGAGATCCGTACCGCTGACGATCACGTTCTCGATATCACACAGCCCCAGCAGCGCGCCCTGCTCAGCATCCTGCTGCTCCACGCCAACCGCCCCGTGCCCAAGCACCGGCTGACCGACCTGATCTGGGGGCCCGGTCCCCCCGCTTCGGCCTGCGGCATGCTGCGTACGTATCTGTGGAAGGCGCGGAGCCTCTTCGACGACCCGGGCCGGCTGCGGACCCACCCCAGCGGCTACGCGCTCCACGTGGAGCCGGGCGAGCTCGACCTGCACGACTTCCGCCGTCTCGTCGACGTCGGCGAGCAGTTGCTCGACGACGATCCGCACACCGCGTCGCTCCTCCTCCAGCAGGCGCTGGCCCTGTGGCAGGAGCCCGTCCTCGGCGACCTGCCCCCCACGGCCGCGATGGAGGCCGAGGCCATTCATCTGATGGACCGCCGACGGCTCGCCGAACGCTCGCTCGTGTGGGCGGAGTTGGCGCTCGGACGGCATCACGAGATCGTGCCCCGGCTGCGGGCCATGGCCGCCGCCGACCCCTTGGACGAACACGCCTGGGCCCAGCTGATGCTCGCGCTCTACCGCAGCGGCCGCCAGGCGGACGCCTTGATGACCTATACCCAGGTCCGTACGCTGCTCGCCGACGAGTGCGGGGTCGACCCCGGGCCCGAACTGCGCCGGCTCCACCAGCGGATCCTCGACGAGGACGACACCCTGAGCCATCGCGGCGCCGAGCCGGCCGAGCCGGAGCGCCCCCGGCCGAGCGAACCGGCCCCGGCACCCCACCAACTCCCTCCGGACATACCCGACTTCACCGGGCGCGAGGCAGAGACGGCCCGGCTGGTCATGCTCCTCGACGCGGCCGGGACCGCCGCCGCGCCGCCCGTCGTCCTGGTGTGCGGCCAGCCCGGCGTGGGCAAGACGGCGCTGGCCGTGCACGCCGCACACCAGCTGCGCCACCGCTTCCCCGACGGCCAGCTCCACGTGCAGCTCGGGGCCACCTCCGACAGCCCGAAGGGCGTTCACGACGCGCTCGGCGAGCTGCTGCGCTCACTGGGCGTCGCGTGTGGGGCCGTGCCCGACTCCACCGACGAACGGGCGGCGCTGCTCCGTACGCGCCTGTCGGGCCGGCGCGTCCTGATCGTCGCCGACGACGCCGCGGGCCCGACGCAAGCGCGGCGGCTGCTGCCGGGCATGGCGGGCTCCGCGCTCCTGCTGACGAGCCGGATGCGGCTCGCCGCCCCGCCGGGCGCGACCCTGGTCGGCCTCGAACCGCTCTCCCCCACCGACTCCCTGCTGATGCTGGAGCGCATGATCGGACGGCGGCGGGTCGTCGCCGAACCCGACGCGGCGGGCCGGGTGGCCGCCGCGTGCGCGGAACTCCCGCTCGCGCTGCGGATCGCCGGGATGCGGCTGGCCGCGCGGCCCAACTGGCCGCTGAGCACCTTCGCGGAGATCATCGGCGACCGGCACAGCCGCCTCGACGTGCTGGAGGCGGACGACGTGGGCGTACGGGCCCGGCTCGCCCCGAGCTGCGCCGCCCTGGACCCGCGCGCCCGGCGCGCGATGCGGCTCCTCGCCCACGGTGAGCTCGACGACTTCGCGTCCTGGGTCGTCGGGGTCCTGCTCGGCGGGCCGTACGCCGACACCGTGGTCGGCACCCTGGTCGACCACTGTCTGCTCACCCCGGTCGGCGTCGACGCGACCGGCGAGCCGCGCTACCGGCTGCCGGAGCTGCTGCGGCTGTACGCGGCGGCGAGCCCGGATGGGGGCGCCGGTGGCATCACTCCTGAGGAGGCCGACGCCGTGCGCGAACGCCTGCTGGACGCCTGGCTGTTGCTGGCCCGTGTCGCCGACCGCGGGCTGGCCCGCCCGCCCCGCCTGCCGCCCGCCGACGACGCCCGGGGCGACCGGGCCGACGCCGTCGCCGCCGTCATACCCGGCCGGGTGGCCACCCGGATCACGGTGGACGCCTCGGCGTGGTTCGCGGCGGAGTACGCGAACCTGCGGCGCGTCATCGACCGCGAGTGCCCCGCCCGGCCCGGCACGGCCGCCAGGCTCGCGGACCGCCAGTTCACCTGGCAGCACCAGCACGGCCTGCTCGACGACGCCGAACGGACCTGGCGGCGCATCGCGCAGTGCGCGGCGCTGCTGGGGCAGGAGGCGACGGTGTCGCACGCGCGGTACCGACTGGCGTGCGTGTCCGCTGCGCGGGGCGGGGGGAGGGTGGGGGTGCCGTGCGTGGTGGGGCGCGGGGGTGAGGGGCGGTAGCCGGGTGCGGGTGGCTGGCTCCCCCAGCTACCGCTGGGAGGTGCCCCCAGCGGCGGGCTTGTTCCCCTACCCGCCCCTTCCCGGCTGCGTCTGATGTGCGGCTCCGCCGCGTGGGGGGCACGCCCCCAGACCCCCAACCACGCTTCGCGCGGTGTCCTCAAACTCCCCCAGGGAACTGTTCACCTCCTAGTACTACAGCCGGTGGTTTCACGGTGAGTGAGCGCGGCCTGTCCGGGTGCGGTAGTGGCTGGCGCGGGCCCGGCTTTGGTGGCGGGTGCGCCAGCGGTGCCAGTGCAGGGCGAGCCAGGTCCGGGCGGTGCGGGCGGGGGCGAGGACGATCCGGTCGTACAGGCGGCGGATCTCGTTCACGGTCGGGGGGAGGGTTCCGTCGGTTGGGCGGATATGCGCCGGCTCCGGACGGCGACCAGGAAGGCCATGGCGAGCATGCGCACGGTGGTATTCCGGTA